>NZBC01000147.1 GCA_002687715.1 Planctomycetota bacterium
AGGCGAAGCGAGCGGGGCAGTCCCCGTGAGCTGAGCCTGACGCAGTCCAGCGTCGCTCTGGGCCGAGCGCAGCCCGGATTGCGATTGACTCACAGCCTCTCCAGGTT
This sequence comes from Planctomycetota bacterium, assembly GCA_002687715.1. GTDB lineage: Bacteria > Planctomycetota. The sequence goes on from NZBC01000147.1 coordinate 108, forward strand.
CGCGCTGGATCCGGATCCGGCTGCGCCGTCAGAGCGGACCTGGAGGTCCGCGCTCCCGGGATCCTCAGCGCAGCTGCGCGGCCAGGATCTCGGGCCAACGACGCGCCAACGGCGGCCGACCTTCGCGCGGAAGCCACGCGTCGGCGATCGCCCGCGCCGCCGCGTTCAACGCCAGGTCCTTCTCGTTGACCGGCGTGGCCACGCGTTCGCGCAGATCGAGGACCCTCAGCACCGCGTCGCGTTTCTTCGTTCGAACGAGCAGCCGAAGCGCCCAGATGACATGGCGGACCTGGTCACTTCCGTCGCGATATCGCGCCGCGAAACCAGCATCGCGGAAGCGGCCCGAGCGGTAGTAGCGACCATCCGACCGGGTCGCACCGTTCGTCTTGCGTTCCGTGCACACGAGGATGAGGTCGGCGGTGATGGCGTCAGCTCTCCGAACCGGCGGAAGGTGTGCGTGTAGCGAGGTGGAGCACTCGACGATGCGCCGCAACGCCTCGAGATCGTTGACGCTCGAATCGGCCGCGACGCGATCCGCGAAGTCCGCAAGGATCGCACGTCGTGCCGCCTCGTTGATCGCGGCGTGGTGGCCGCCCGCGACGAGATGAGCGACGACCATGAGAACGGGCGCCAGCGGGATCACTCCGCCTTCTCGTCTGACTCGGCGGGCGTGGCGTCCTCGCCGTCCGCAGCCGTGGTCGCGAGGGATTCGGCATTCTCGCCGACCCCGTCGTCACCCTCCGGTCCCTCCTCCTCCGGAGGCGGGGGCGGAGGCGCGTAGCGTTCGATCTGTTCTTCCGGGTAGGCCCAGAGGAAGTCGATCACCTTGCCGATCTCCGCACGCAGGTCCTTGCGGAGCACGATGCGATCGATGAAGCCCTTCTCCCTCAGGAACTCGGCCGTCTGGAAGCCCTCGGGCAGCTCGGTGCGGAGCGTCTCCTGGATGACGCGCGGGCCGGCGAAGCCGATGAGGGCTCCGGGCTCGGCGAAAATGACGTCGCCCAGCGCGGCGAACGATGCCATGACGCCGCCCGTGGTCGGGTTGGCGAGCACGGAGAGGTAGAGGCCCTTCTCGCGATTCAGCCGGGCGATCGCAGCGGACGTCTTGCCCATCTGCATGAGGCTCAGCATGCCTTCGTGCATGCGCGCCCCGCCGGAGCACGACACCACGATGGCGGGGATCCTCTCGTCGGCCGCGAGCTCGATCGCCCTCGTGACCTTCTCGCCGACCACGGCTCCCATCGAGCCGCCCATGAACGAGAAGTCCAGGCAACAGATCGTCACCGGTTTCCCGTCGATCGTCCCCGTTCCGGCGACGGCACCTTCCGTGAGCCCGGATCTTGTCGCCGTCTTGCGGATCTTCTCCGGGTAGGGCTCCTTGTCGACGAAATCGAGGAGGTCCTGCGTGTAGAGATCGTCCCACATCTCGATGAACGAGCGAGGATCGACCAGGGTGATCGCACGTTCCCGGGCCGATTGGTGAGCGTGGAATCCGCAGTGGTGGCAGACCTGGAGGTTCGCGAGCAGCTCCTTGGTGTAGAGCGTCTGGTTGCAACTCCGGCACTTGACCCAGAGCCCCTCCGGCATGTCCTTCTTCTTGCGGAACCGGCTCCACGCCATGTCAGGCCTCCGCCCCGTTCTCGGCCGGGCTCAGGACGCCCGTCGCCGCGTCCCGGATCGCGGTGATCGCGTCCCGGCGCGATGGCCGGCCAAAGATCGCGGACCCGGCGACCAGGACCGTCGCTCCGGCTTCCACGACCAGCGGTGCCGTTTCGGGATCGATGCCGCCGTCGACCTCGATGTCCTTCTGGAACCCGAGATCCCGCAGCTCCTTGATCCGGGGCAGCACCGCCGGGATGAAATCCTGCCCGCCGAAGCCCGGAAAGACGGACATCACCAGGACCATCTCGAGCCGGTCGAGGACGGGTTTCAGGCGGTGCAGCGTCGTGTCCGGGTTGATGGCGATCGACGGCTTGACCCCGAGGTCGAGGATGGCGTCGATGATCCGGCCCGGGTCGGTCCCCGCCACCTCGACATGGAAGGAGATCCAGTCGGCCCCGGCCTTGGCGAACGCCCCGGCGTAGGTCAGCGGGTCGGAGATCATCAGGTGGCAGTCCAGCTCGAGCTCCGACGTCTTGTCGACACTCCCGACCAGCCCCGGGCCGAAGGTGATGTTGGGCACGAAATGCCCGTCCATGACGTCCAGGTGCAGGAGGTCGGCGCCGCCTTGTTCGACGTCCGCAACCTCCCCGCGCAGGTTGGAGAAGTCGGCCGATAGCAGTGACGGGGCGATGCGGACCACGGAGTACCTCCCGAAGCAGTGTAGCGCGATTCGGAGGCCGAACCGGGCATGGGTGAAGCAATCGCTCCCGTCAGGCGTCCGCGAGGGCCGCGAGGCCCGGCAGGGTCTTGCCTTCCAGCAGCTCGAGGCTGGCGCCTCCCCCCGTGGAGATGTGGGTCATCTGGTCGGCGAGGCCGAAAGCGTTGACCGCGGCAGCCGAGTCGCCCCCCCCGATGACCGTCGTGGCCGACGACCGGCCGCAGGCTTCGCTGACGGCTCGGGTGCCGGCGGCGAACGGAGCCATCTCGAAGACTCCCATGGGGCCGTTCCACAGCACGGTGCCGGCCGATGCGACCTCGGCGGCGAATGCCGCTCGTGACTCCGGCCCGATGTCGAGCGCCATCCAGCCGTCCGGGATCGTGGTCGACTCGCGCCGCTCCGCGTCGTCGGCGAAGCGGTCGGCGACGACGTGATCGGTGGGGAGCAGGACGCGTACGCCCCTGGTTTCGGCCTTCTCGAGGAGGCCGCGAGCGTAGTCGACGCGGTCGGCTTCGAGCTTGGAGGCGCCCACGGACTCGCCCCGCCCGGCGAGGAACGTGTACGCCATGCCGCCGCCGAGGATCAACGTGTCCACGCGCTCCAGCAGGTTCTCGATGACCAGGATCTTGTCCGACACCTTGGCCCCGCCGAGAATCGCGACGAACGGGCGCCGGGGATCGGAGAGGATCTTCCCGAAGACGTCGAGTTCCTTCTCGACCAGGAACCCGCATACCGCCTCCAGGTGATCGGCCACCCCCACCACGGACGCGTGCGCGCGGTGCGACGAGCCGAACGCGTCGTTGACGAACAGGTCGCCGAGGCGAGCGAGCCCTTCACCGACATGGGAAGCGTTCTTGGTCTCCCCGTCGAGGAAGCGGACGTTCTCGAGCAACAGCGCGCGGCCCGGTGCCAGCGCGCCGGCCGCAGCCACCGCACCGTCACCGAGCGGGTCGGCGATCAGCGCGACGTCTGATCCGAGATGACCCGACAGGGACTCCGCCACCGGCTGCAACGAGAAGGCGGGATCCGGCCCGCCCTGGGGGCGTCCGAGGTGGGACGTCAGGATCGCGGAGCCGCCGCCATCCAGGATGTGGCGGATGGTCGGCAAGCTCTTCACGATGCGCGTCTCGTCGGTGATCGCGCCGTCTTTCAACGGGACGTTGAAATCACATCGGACGAGCACGCGCCGACCCTTGGGGTCGACGTCGCGCAGGCTTCGCTTCTTCTGCATGGTCCAGGGTCTGCGGGCGGGGATCAGTCGAGAGCCGCGGCGAGCTCCATGAGATCGCGGCAGCGGTTCGAGTAGCCCCACTCGTTGTCGTACCACGACAGCACCTTGACCATGTTCCCGGACATGACCATGGTCGACTTCGCGTCGATGATGCTGGAGTGGGGGTTGCCGATGATGTCGGACGAGACGATCGGGTCCTCGGTGTACTCGAGGATGCCCTTCATCGGCCCGTCGCCCGCAGCTTTCAACGCTGCGTTCACTTCCTCGACCGTGACGTCGCGCTTCAGCGTCACCACGAGGTCGGTCACCGAGCCATCGGTCACGGGGACGCGCAGCGCGAGGCCGTGCATCTTGCCTTTGAGATCGGGGATGACCATGCCAACCGCCTTCGCGGCCCCGGTCGTCGTCGGGATGATGTTCACCGCCGCGGCCCGCGCCCGACGCGGGTCCTTGTGCAGGACGTCCAGGATCTTCTGGTCGTTCGTATACGCGTGAATCGTCGTGATGAGACCGTGCTCGACGCCGAACGTGTCGTGAAGCACCTTCGCCATCGGAGCGAGGCAGTTCGTCGTACACGAGGCGTTGGAGATGATCTTGTGACCAGCCTCGAGCTGGTCGTCGTTGACGCCCATCACGACGATCGCGTCGATGGCGTCCTTCGGTGGCACGGTGAGGAGCACGCGCTTCGCCCCCGCGCTCAGGTGCTTGGCGCAGCCCTCTCGCGTCGGGAAGATGCCCGTCGATTCGAGCGCGAAGTCAACGCCGAGGTCACCCCAACCGAGGTTCGCCGGGTCGCGTTCGGCCGTGACCTTCACTTCCCGGCCGTTGACGATGATCGAGCCCTCACCGGCCTCGACCGTCCCGCTGAACCGGCCGTGAACGCTGTCGTACTTCAGCAGGTACGCGAGCATATCGGCGGAGCCCAGGTCGTTCAGGCCCACCACCTCGAAGTCGGGATCCGCTTCCAGGATGCGGAACACGTTGCGGCCGATGCGGCCAAAACCATTGATGCCGACGCGAATGCCCATCGTGGCTCCTCGTCTGAAGTCGTTCGGAGTAGCGCCTGCGGATCACCGTGCGCACGGTGTGGCCGGGCCCTGATCGGGCTTGGGGCGCCGGGGAAAACGGGGCACTCTACCACCTGCCGGGGTCGCCTCAATCGGCGGCTGGTCCGTTCGCAGCTGGCAATCTCCGTGACGATTTGAAGAGGTCGGCGGCTCCGTCGCGTCATGGGACAATGGGCCGGTGACGACCTCGCAGGCTGCAATCGAAGGGGCGCTCCGGGACCCGCGCTGGACCGGCGCCCGGATCGGTGTGGCGTGCTCCGGCGGGCCGGATTCGATGGCGCTCCTCGCGGCCGTCGCCCGGACGCTGGGGCCGCGGGCCGACCTGGTGTGTGCGATCCACGTCCAGCATGGGCTGCGTGGGGACGACAGCCTGGACGACCGGCGGGCCGTGTGGCGCCTGGCCCAGCAGCTGCGGCTCACGTGCACGGTCCCATCGGCGCCCGTGGCACCCGGGCCGGGCCTCGAGGCACGGGCGCGCGACGCCCGCTACCGGGCCATCGCCGACGTCGCGCGACTCCGGCGACTCACCTGCGTCATGACCGCCCACCACGAGGACGACCAGATCGAGACCGTCCTCATGCGAATCGCCCGCGGCGCCGGCCCCCGGGGACTCCGCGGTATTCCCGCAACGCGGCCGCTCATCGAAGGGTGCGACCTCGTGCGCCCGCTCCTTTCCGTGCCGCGGAGCGTGCTCCGGACGGCCGCCGAGGCGGAGGGCCTCCCCTTCCGTCACGATCCCAGCAACGACGACCTGCGATTCGAGCGGAATCGGGTCCGTCAGGTGGTATTGCCCGGGCTTCTCTCCGAAGATCCGAACACGCGGACCCGGGTCCTCGCCGTTCGCGAGCTCGCGGACGCCACGTTCTCCGCCCTCGAACGAACGGCCGCCGAGCTGGTTGACGACCTCGTCCTGTGCGCGACCGCTTCCCTGGTGGAGTTCGGCCCCGTCGACGATGGCGTACCCGACGTCGTGCTCTTTCACGTCGCCGAGATGGCGCTCGCCGGCCTGCGATCGGGCTCCGGGCGACTCGAAGCCCGCGCCTGGCGAGCGCTCGTTCCGGTGCTGCGTGGAACGCGGGCGACCACGACGCTCGGCGGTGACCTCGGCGTGCGTCGGGAAGCGGACGTGACGAGGGTCACTCCGCGCGACGCCCGGCTCGCACCTCGCACGGTCCCCCAGGACGGCGTGGTGGTGCTCTCGGAGTTGGACGCCTCCCTGACCCGAAGTCCGCTGGCGGATGGAGCAGCCGCGCTGTCCCGTGCCATGGGCGACCCATCACGAGCCGTGATCGCACGCTCCGCGATCAAGGGACGACTGCGGGTGCGATCACGGGAGAGTGGCGATCGCATGCTCCCTCTCGGCGGGCCGGGCCGGTCCAAAGTCGCGGACCTGCTATCCGAGGCGGCGGTGCCGCGCGCGCTTCGACCACTGTGGCCCATCGTGGTAGACGATCTGGGCGCACTCTGGGTGCCTGGGGTCGCGGTGGCGGAGCGGGGTCGGTGGACCGACGGGCCAGCGTGGGAACTCGTGTTCACGAACTCCCACGCCCACTGATCAGGTCGCCCGATCTAGTAGTAGGCGACGAGGTGACCGTCGATGGTCACACCCAGCAGAAGGTTGTTGTCGCCGGTGCTCAGGATCCACGCGAAGGAGTTGAGCGGCGCCGTGGCCAGGATCGCACCGGTCTTGCCGTCGCAGCGCACCACGTTCTTGCCGGAGCTGCTCAGGTACGCCCGCATGTCGTCGGCCACGTAGGCTCTGCCCAGGGACTCGTGGGGCAGCAGCGAGCCGTCCTCGTCCGAAGCGGCCCAGGCGGGGTCGCCCGTGGCCAGGTCCAGGCAGAACAGCCGGCGGGAGTTCCGAGCGAACACGCGGCCGCCAAGGGCTACGGCCCGTCCCGTGAACGGCGCTTCCGTGCGGTGGACCCAGCGGGGCTCGCCGGTGGCGGCGTCGAGGCAGTACAGCCCGTGGTCCTCGCAGGGAGCGAGTACGGACACCGCGAGGCGACCGCCCGACATGCCCGATGCCACGCTCAGCGGGCCCGACACGTCGCCGTGCAGGACGCGATCCCACGCGGGATCGGAGGGGCGGGTTTCGGTCCACCCGTTCGGCGGCAAGGCCAGGACCTGGCCCCCATCCACCGCGATCACGACGAGTCGGCGCGGGAGGCTCGGAGTCACGAGCGGACCCGAGGTGATGTGCGCACCCGACGCGTAGGACCAGCCAGAGAAACCGGTGTCCGGACTGCAGGCGTGCAGCTTCTCGTCGACGAGCGAGGCGATGTAGACCGACGAATCACTGGACGCCGCGGACGACGTCGGAATGATGCCGAGGCCGGCGCGCATGCGGTAGGGCCGCGCACCGTTCAGCCGGTTCACCACCACCATGCCCTTGCCGTTGGCGAGCAAGCACACGACGAACCGCTCCCCTGCCATCGGAGCGTACTCGAGCCGGTTTGCACCGACGTCGATCATCCAGCGCCGTACGCCGTCCTTCGCGTTGATGCAGTGGACTTCGGTGTGACGATTCGCGCCGTTGAACACCCAGACGAAGAGGTCTTCACCGTTGACGACGGCGCCATCGACGCGCGACGCGTTGAAGTACGCCCCCGACCAGGCGCGCTTGACCGCGACCTGAGCCATCTCCGCCTCGAGGGCGGTCAACGTGTCGGAGTACTTCGCTAGACGAGTCGACTCACCGCCCGGTACGTCGGTATGAACCTCTCCCTCTGCGGAAGAGCAACCAGCAGCGCAAAGCAGGCAGAGAAGGAGCGCAATGCCCCTGGTCCGCTTCAGCATGGAGAGGGTCTCCTGCAAACGGTCTGCAATTAGCGACCGTAGTCCTTTTTCCCCTTAGGTTCAGCGAGCCAACACTATAGGCCGGGCGCAGAGAGTGTCAAGAAAAGCGAGTTGGACGGCCCCCCGAGGGCGTACGCTCTCAACCACCTGTCATGAAAGGGATTCCAGCGAAAGCCTCGCAACGCCTCGCGTCGAACCTCTTCGCGGTGCGCGAACGAATGGTCGAGGCGCTCGCCGCGGCGGGCCGGGCTCCGGACGCCGCGCGCCTGGTCGCGGTGACCAAGTCAGTCCCGGCCGAGGTGGCCTGGGCGCTCCTGGATCTCGGCCAGCGGGACCTGGGTGAGAGCCGACCCGAAATCGCGTTACCCAAGGCTCTTGCCCTGGGAAAGCACGATCCGGCCCCGGTCTGGCACATGATCGGTCGCTACCAGACGCGGAAGATCCGCGATTCCCTGCCGATGTTCACCTACGTGCACTCGGTCCACGACCTGCGGCTCCTCGAGCGCCTGGCCGCCCGGGCCAGCGCGGACCGGGAGCTCCGGATCCTGCTCCAGGTCAACGTCGCCGGGGAGGCCGCGAAGCAGGGATTCCGGCCCGACGAGACCGAAGCGGCTTTGGAGCACGCGGAACGTAGCGCCAAGCTGTCCGTCCAGGGGTTGATGACCATGGCTCCGGCTGGACGTTCGTCGGACCAGCTCCGGCGGGTGTTCGCGGACCTTCGCATCCTGCGGGACCGCCTCGCCACGCCCGAACGGCCCCTGCAGGAGCTGAGCATGGGCATGTCCGACGATTTCGAGGAGGCGCTCCGGGAGGGCGCCACGCTCATCCGCGTCGGAACAGCCCTGTATTCAGGAGTCTTGGAGAGGTGAGTTTTACGCCCCCCCTCGATCTTCGTAGAATCACGTGACAGAAGGGGTGAAGACGCCCTGCTGATCACCCTGACCCGAACCGACTCCCTGCCCGGCCCGAAGCTACCTATCGCGATGCCCTACCTCGTCGTCGAGAACGGCAACCGACGCGGCTTCAAGGTGGAGATTCCGGAAGGCGGCACCGTCACCTTCGGCCGCGACAGCCGGGTGGAGATCCCCGTCTCCGACCACCTCTGCTCCCGTCGCCATTTCGAAGTCCGGTCCCATAACGGGTGTTTCACCCTGACGGACCTGGGCTCGAGTAACGGAACGTACGTCAACGACCGGTGTGGCGAGGGGAGCGAGGAGCTCCAGCACGGAGACTGCATCCAGGCGGGAGAGACGCAGCTCACCTTCCTGATCGACACGGGCCAGGGCGCCCGGGGGCTCGTCGGCAAGACCATCGGCGGATACCGCATCCTCGAGCGCATCGGCCGCGGCGGCATGGGAACGGTCTACAAGGCCAACCAGACCAGCCTCAACCGGACCATCGCGCTCAAGATCCTGTCCCCCAAGATCGCCCAGGACCCGGCGTTCGTCGCCAGATTCCAGAAGGAGGCCCAGGCGGCCGGGCGGCTCAACCATCCGAACATCGTCCAGGTCTACGACGTCGGATCGGACGCGGGGCTGCACTACTACTCGATGGAGTACATCGAGAACGGCAGCGTCCAGGATCTGGCGACCCGCGACGGAGTGCTCGACGTCGACCTCGCGCTCGCGATCATCATCGACGCTGCCCGTGGACTCGAGTACGCAGAGAAGAAGAACCTCGTCCACCGCGATATCAAGCCCGACAACCTCATGGTGAACGCCGAGGGTGTCGTGAAGATCGCCGACCTCGGACTGGCCCGCGACGCGGGCCGCACGGCACGCGAGACGGGTGAGCACGCGGGTGAGCACCACGAGGACGATGAGGGCATCTTCGGGACACCCCACTTCATCTCCCCCGAGCAGGCGCTCGGCAAGAACGTCGACACCCGCTCCGACATCTACTCGCTGGGCGCGAGCTTCTACCGCCTCGTGACCGGCGAGACGCCGTTCAAAGGCGCAACCGTCCGGGAGATCGTCCGCAAGCAGGTCCAGGACGACCCGGTCCCGGCCCGCGAGAAGAACCGTGAGATTCCGGCGCCGATCGCGCAGGTCATCGAACGGATGATGCTCAAGGACCGCGACGAGCGTCACGACTCGGCGGCGCACCTGCTCGAAGATCTGGAGCACATCGCCGCCCAGCTCGAAGGCGGCGGCAAGAAGCCGCTCATCATCATCGCCGCGGCGTTCGCGGTGGTCGCGATCATCACGGTCGTGATCGTCGTGACCGGCGGCAAGGAGCCGGCCCCGACGCCCAATGGCGGCGGAGGCGGACCCACCAACGGCCCGCCGAAACCGCCCCCCACCCCGAACCTCACGATCGAAGCGCTCAAGGAGCTCAACCCACTCCAGCTCCGTGAAGCCAGCCTGGTCGGCGACAATCGGACGGAGGACGCGCTCGAGAAGCTCATCCGTGAGCTGAAGAAGTTGGTCGACAAGTACGCCGGCACCGAAGCCGAGGCCAGCGTCAAGCCCGCTCAGGACACGGTCACCAAGCTCGTCGCGGAGCGCGACAAGCTCAAGCACGACCGCGAGGCGCGCGTGGCCGCCCTGGCCAAGAAGCTCGAGGACGCCAAGACCAAGGCCGACGCGGTCATCCAGGTGGCTGACGGGTTGCAGAAGCAAGAGCAGTGGGGCGCGGCAACCCTCGCGGTGCTTCAGGGGCTGCGTGCGAAGGAACTCCAGGGCTACGACCCCGAGCGAACCCGGGTCGCGGCGAAGCTGCGGACCATCATCGAGGCGGCGCGGGCCGCCACCTCGACCGACCAGGACGCAGCCAAGACCCTCGCCGACGCCGGCAAGTTCCAGGAGGCAGCCGAGAAGCTCGCGGCCCGCGCCCTGAATCTACGTGAGGACATCGACCCCGACGGCCGGCTCGACGACCTCCGCGAGCTGGCCAGCGCCTGCGACGACGACGCCCGGAGCATTCTCACGCGGCAAACCGCGAAGATCGCGGACGACCGCGCGCACGATCAGCGAACCGGCTTCGTAGCCCGCGCCGCAACCGTGAGCCTGTTGCGGAAGTCGTTCGACCCGGAGCAGGCCAAAGCGCTGCTGGAGCTCGCGCTGACGGACCTTCGCACCGAGCCGTGGCGGGACCTGATCAAGCGCGACCTCGAGGCGGTCGCCGCAATGTGTCGGATTCGCGACGGGTTCCTGGCCCGGGTGAAGACCCAGCCGCCGAACCCCAAGCAGGACAAGGTTCTACTACCCGCCGTCCGCGATCCGTCGCGCGACGTCACGTGGGGCCTGACCAAGATCGACGCCAAGGGGTTCAGCGTCGAACGAGCCCGGGGCCAGTTCAAGGAGACCCCCAGCTTCTCGGGATTCTCACCCGGCGAGCTCGTGAAGCGCCTGTTCTCCCTGCGCCCCGACCCGGACGCGAACCTGAACGACGTCGCGCTGATGTTCCTCATCAGCGGCGACGCCGCGGGCGCGCTCGCGGCGCTGGGTGGTGCCACCGCGGTAACCGACCTCAGCCAGCGCCTCCGGCACGAGGTCGAGGCGCAATCACTGCTCGCGGAGATCCGCGGTCTGGAGAAGCAGGCTGCGAAGAACCCGATGCAATACCTGAACATCCTCCCGCGCATCGAGAGGTTCCTGAAGGAATACAAGGACACCATCGCGTTCCTGGGAGCGAGCAACGGGACGACCTCCGTGTTCGACAAGTAGCGAAAAGGCCGCCCGGCACCTCTCTCCACCCGAGCCCCCCCAATGGACATGCAGCTGATCGACCGCATCGAGGAATCCGCCGACTTCGTCCGGAGCCGCGCGCCGGCGCACGTACCCGATGTGGGCGTCATCTTCGGGACGGGGCTGTCGAGCCTCCGCACGGACATCCAGAACGCCGTCACGATCCCCTACGGCGACATCCCCCACTTCGTGACGAGCACGGTAGAGAGCCACGCGGGCGAGCTCGTGCTGGGCACGCTCGAGGGCAAGACGGTCGTCGCAATGCGCGGGCGCTTCCACGCCTACGAAGGACGCTCCTACCAGGAGATCACGTTCCCCGTCCGCGTCATGAAGGCGCTCGGCATCCACACCCTGATCGTCTCCAACGCCTGCGGCGGCCTGAACCCGCAGTGGAACAAGGGCGACATCATGGTGATGGAGGATCACATCAACATGATGGGCGGCAACCCGCTCGTGGGCATCAACGATGAGAAGCTCGGCCCGCGGTTCCCCGACATGATCGAGCCCTACTCCAACAAGCTCCAGGACCTCGCCATTGCCTGCGCCGGCGAGATCGGACTGCGGGTGCAGAAGGGAGTCTATGTCGCGGTGCTCGGCCCGAACCTCGAGACCCGCGCTGAGTACCGCATGCTCCGCGGAATGGGCGCCGACGTAGTAGGAATGAGCACCGTGCCCGAGGTCATCGTCGCGGTCCATTCCGAGCTCGACGTGCTCGGGTTCTCGATCATCACCGACGCGTGCCTGCCCGACGCCCTCGCCCCCGTCGACCTGCCCGAGATCCTCGCCGTCGCCGGTGAGGCCGAGCCCAAGCTCAACCGACTCGTGAAGGCCGTGTTGCCCAAGTTGTAGGCTGGAAGAGGTTGGGTCGGACCATGTATCAAGAATTCAGCGGGGAGAAGCGCCAGCAAACGCTCGAGGATCGGGTCCTCGAGCGTTGGCGCGAGAAGGGCGTGTTCCAGGCCGCGGTCGATCGTCGCGCCGATGCGCCCCGATTCACGTTCTACGAGGGACCGCCGACCGCGAACGGACGTCCCGGCATCCACCACGTCCTCGCCCGCACGCTGAAGGACGTCATCTGCCGATACCGCGACCTCTCCGGCTTCAATGTCGAGCGCAAGGCAGGCTGGGACACCCATGGGCTCCCCGTCGAAGTCGAGGTGGAGAAGACACTCGGCATCCACGGCAAGGAGGCGATCCAGCAGCACGGCGTCGAGTCGTTCACCAAGAAGTGCATCGAGTCCGTCTTCACCTACACCGAGGAGTGGGAGAAGCTCACCGACCGAATCGGCTACTGGCTGGACCTCGAACACGCGTACGTCACGTACCACGAGTCGTACGTCGAGTCGGTGTGGTGGGCGCTCGCGGAGCTCTACAAGAAAGACCTTCTCTACCGCGGGCACAAGGTCGTGTGGTGGTGGCCCCAGGGCGGCACGGCGCTGTCCGCGGCGGAGGTCGGGCTCGGCTACCGCGAGGTGCAGGACCCGTCAGTGACCGTACGGTTCCGGTTGTCGGAGGACGTCAACGGCAAGCCCGCGTCGATCCTCGCGTGGACGACGACCCCATGGACGCTGCCGAGCAACTGCGCGCTCGCGGTCGGCGCGGCCCTCGACTACGTCGCGGCGGACCTGGGCGACGAGATCCTGATCGTGGCGGAGGCCCTCGCCGAGAAGGTCCTCGCTGACCGGGAGCGTACGATCGTCGACACGTTCAAGGGCGCGACTCTGGTCGGCCGGAGCTACACCCCGCTCTTCGACTTCAAGACGCCGGAGGACGGCAGCGCCCACGTCGTGATCGCAGGCGACTTCGTCTCGACCGACAGTGGAACCGGCATCGTCCACCTCGCACCGGGCTTCGGCGAGGATGACACCCGCGTCTGCCGGGAGGAGGGCGTCGGCTTCCTCCAACTCGTGCAGCCCGACGGCGCCATGACCGCAGAGTGCGGGGCGTTCGCCGGCATGTACGTCAAGGACGCCGACAAGCACATCATCCGCGACCTGGACACACGCGGCTTGCTCTTCGACCGCAGCCAGTACACCCACGACTATCCGTTCTGCTGGCGGGCCCAGGAGGACCCGCTGATCCAGTACGCACGCAAGTCGTGGTTCATCAAGACGACGTCCGCGAAGGACCGGCTGATGGAGCTGAACCGCTCGGTGAACTGGTACCCGGACAACATCAAGGAAGGGCGCTTCGGCGACTTCCTCCGCAACAACGTCGACTGGGCGTTGTCGCGCGAACGGTTCTGGGGCACGCCGCTGCCGATCTGGATCAACGACGAGACCGGAACGGTCGATTGCATCGGCTCGGTCCAGGAGATCCTCGACCGCAACCCGGACGCGTTCGCTCCGTTCGAGGCGGCAAGGAAGGACGACCCATCGCTCTCCGACCACCTCCGGGTGCACAAGCCCTGGATCGACGACGTCACCTGGACCAAGGACGGCGAGTCGGGCGTCTACCGGCGCGTGAAGGACGTCATCGACTGCTGGTTCGATTCCGGAGCGATGCCGTTCGCGCAGCGCCACTACCCGTTCGAGGACCGGGAGCTCTTCGAATCGTCCTTTCCCGCCGACTTCATCTGTGAGGGGCTCGACCAGACCCGCGGGTGGTTCTACTCGTTGCTTGCCATCGGCACGCTGCTCTTCGACGAGACGCCGTACAAGAACGTCATCGTCAACGGGCTCGTCAACGACAAGCACGGCAAGAAGATGTCCAAGTCAGTGGGGAACACGGTCCCCCCGTGGGAGGTCATCGAGGCCCACGGCGCCGACCCCCTGCGGTGGTATCTCCTCGCCGGGAGTCCCCCGTGGTTGCCGAAGTCGTTCGACACGTCGTCGGTCGGTGAAGTGTCGCGCAAGGTGTTCGGCACCCTGTGGCCGTCCTACAACTTCTTCGCGCTCTACGCCGGCATCGACGAGTGGACTCCCGGCTCCGAAGCACCACCCGTCGCCGACCGGCCCGCGACCGACCGGTGGCTGCTCTCGCGCACGCACTCGCTCACCCGCGATTTCCGCGACATGATGGAGAACTACGATCCCATGCGCGCGACGCGCATGCTGGGCCGGTTCATCATCGACGAGCTGTCCAACTGGTACATCCGCCGCAACCGCGCGCGGTTCTGGAAGAGCACCGATGCCTCCGACAAGGCGGCCGCGTACGACACGCTGTTCCACGCGCTCGAGACGATCGCGTTCCTGCTCGCGCCGATCGCGCCGATGTCCGCGGACGCGCTGTACCTCGCGCTGCACCCGCGTGACGACGGGCTCGAGTCGGTGCACCTCGGCGACCTCCCGCAACCGGACGAGAGCCTGATCGACGAGGTGCTCGAGCGGCGGATGGCGGCGATCCTCGAAGTCGTACGCCTCGGCCGGGCTGCGCGCGAGACGGCGCGCATCGGCGTGCGACGCCCCCTCCCCCGGCTGGTGGCGTCCGGACCGGACCGCGAGGCCCTCGACGGCTTGCTCGAGCCCGAGCTCGGTCGCGAGGTGAAAGAAGAGCTCAATGTCAAGGAGCTGCTCGTCGTGGACAAGAGCGGCGAGTACTGCACCGTGACGCTCAAGCCGAACCTGCCGGTGCTCGGACCGCGGTACGGAAAGAAACTCGGCAAGATCCGCGCTCAGCTCAGCAGTCTCGGTGATGAGGGAATCGCCGCGTTCGAGACCGACGGCTCCGTGACCCTCGAAGTCGACGACGCATCGATCACGCTCGGATCTGACGACTTGCTCGTCGAGCGCAGCGGGCGCGAGGGCTTCGCGGTCGCGGCCGACGGCGGCTACATGGCAGCGCTCGACACGACCCTCACCCCGGAGCTCATCAGTGAGGGGCTAGCCCGCGAAGTCATCAACCGCGTGCAGACTCAACGCAAGCAGATGGACCTCGACGTCACCACCCGCATCCGTCTGGCGATCCACGGCCCGTCCGAGGTCCTCGATGCCGTGCGCACCTTCGAGGAGCGCATCGGCAACGAAGTCCTCGCCGTCGAGCTGATGATCAGCGACACCGCGGACGGGGTCCCTGGCGATGCGCGCGACGCCAAGGTCGACGACCACGACCTCAAGATCGGAATCGCCCCGGCGGACGGATGATGACCAGACTCGCGGTGCTTGTCTCCGGCAGCGGTCGCTCGGTCAGGAACCTCCTCGAGCTCGAGCGCGCAGGCGACCTCGCCACCGAAACCGTGCTCGTCATCTCGTCCAAGGCGGGTGTACAGGCCCTCGACCACGCCGCCGCTTTCGACGTCCCCACCCGCGTGCTGAAGACCGCCGAGATCACCGCCGCCCTCGACGACGTCCTCCCCGACATCGTGGTCATGGCCGGCTACCTGCGCCGGTGGCCCATCCCCGACCACTACGTCGGCAAGACCATCAACATCCACCCCTCTCTCCTCCCCCGCTTCGGCGGCAAGGGCTTCTTCGGCCACCACGTCCACGAGGCGGTCCTCGCCTCCGGCACGAACGTCAGCGGCTGCACCGTCCACTACGTCACCGCCAACTACGACGAGGGCCCAATCATCGCTCAGCGCACGGTCGAGGTCCGGCCGGGTGACGACGCTGCGACCCTCGCCGACCGCGTGTTCGAGCAGGAGCTGATCCTGCTACCGAGCTGCATCCGTCTCGTCGCCGAGGGTGATGTGCGGCTCGAGGGTGGTCGGGCGGTGTTCACCTAGCCCGACGTCTCCTGGGAGCGCGGACCTCCCGGTCCGCTCGGGACGCGGATCCGGCTTCGCCGCCAGAGCGGACCTGGACTTCCCACCGGTTCACAAGGCCAGAGTGAGAATCTCAAGGTGGGTACTCGATCGCGGGATGTTCA
>NZBC01000148.1 GCA_002687715.1 Planctomycetota bacterium
CATGGTGCCCAGGTACTTGCACCGTCGACGGGTCTCTCTCGGGAGCGCGGACCTCCAAGGTCCGCGCTCGTTGGGAGTCCGCGCTCCCCTGGATCTTGGAGGTCAGCCGTCGACGGAGAACCGGGCCGCGAGTTCGGACTGCTTGAATGCGGCGAGGACCGGGGCGTTGGCCGCCGCGCGAATGTCCTCGCGGAAGCGGTCGCGGCCTTGGTCGGTAGCAACGATGGCCTGGAACACCTCTGCGGCACTCGTCGCATCGTCCGGTCCGTTCCGAAGCAAGCGCAGGTAGAGCTCGGCGAAGCGTCCGAAGTAGGGGTCCTTACCGTCCTCTTCGGCGAGGACGCTGGAGCGGCGGGCCTCCCGGATCGCACGGTCGAGATCGCCACGGTGCTTGAAGATGTAGGAGAGCGTGCAGTGGGCGAACGCTCGGACCTCCTCGATGCCCGTGGTCAAGGACAGGACCTTCACGAACGCGGCTTCGGCCTCGTCGAGCCGTTCCTGCCGATAGTGGAGCGCGCCGATCCAGTTCCATGCCTCGGCCTCGTAGCGACTCTCGAGCTCGGTCACGCGGCGAAAGAGATCCAAGGAGAGGTCGATCCGCATGTCCTTGGCCTTTTCAGCGTCCGCCAGGAGTGCGCGGACGTCGCGTAGATCGAGTCCGCCGACGACGGACGAGCCGCTGAAGTCCTCGGCGTCATCGAGCATCTCGTGCCCCGACTCGACGTTCTCCTCGGCACTGCCGCCCCCCGGATCGGTGATGGCGAGCACGGCGTTGTCGTCCTCGTCGTCCGCGGCGGACAGCCGATCCCGGACGATGGCGCGCGCGAGATTCAGCACTGACAGCGCCAATTCGTCCATGGTCTCGCGCAGGTAGCTGGACTCGGGCAGCTCGATGGTCCGGAAGAAGTCCGCGAGCCGCGCGTAGCACAGGGGGCACTGCGTTGCATGCTGGCCGATCTGGTCGAGATCGACTTGTGACCGCGCACCCTCGTCGAGCCACCGTTCAAGGTAGCGCGAAACGGCGTTGCAGCCGTTCGGAGTGTCGGGTCCCTGGGCCGGGGACGTCATGCTCCGATTCTATCGGGCCAGCGGACGACGTGCCGGACTCCAGCGAGGAGCCGGCACGATCCGTCTTCGCGATCGCTCAGGCCACTACGCGCTCGTGGTTCAGCACGAAGCGCAGGGCCACCTCCCACTTCTCCACCAGCGTGTTGATGCCGCGCCCGGTCGAGCTGCGAATGCGCAGGTCCTTCTCGTGGACGATGGCCCGGATCTGCTCGAGGATGCGCCGCACGTAGTTGCTTGGGATGCGCCCGGAGCCGAAGACCCGCTCGCTGCTCTCCTTGAGCAGGGTGTGGAGCGTCCGTAGGTACTCTCGCTTGGCGGTCTTCTCGTTGATCTCGAGGCGACTGGCGATCTCGCTCCAACCGAGGTCAACGCCCGGCGGCGCCGCCTCGCCGAGCACAAGCGCGAGCAGATGCTCTCCGACGTCCGCCAGCGACATCTCGCCCTTGGACACCGCGGATCGGTTCTTGGCCAGGTAGATCCAGCGCTGGCGATCCGTGAGCGAGCGTCCGAAGATGTCGAGCATCAGCGCCACGCGATCGGAGGGATCGACCGTCGGCTCGGGATCAAGGACGACCAAGGGTGCTTCCGTCGAGACCCCGTCAGCCGTCACCGCCACGTCCAGAGCGTCCTCCGACGCGCGGCAGTACTTCCAGTAGGCCTTCCGCAGGCTGTTCAGGTACGCGTAGGTCAGGCAGAAGATCCGGCCTGCGTCCATGCGTTTGCGGGCGTCGGTGAGGAGGTCCTTCATCGGCCTGCGGCCCATGAACTCGCCGAGGTGATCGGCGTGGACCCCCGAGTACACGGTCGCCCGGGAGGACCAGCGGCGCTCGATCTGATCCAGGCCGAAGAAGTACAGCCCGACCTGCACGAACTCGCTCACGCTCCGGTGAATCAGGTCCGCGCGCGCCATCCCCTCGCCCACCACATTGAGGGCGAACGACACGTGGAACAGCTTGCTGCCCAGCTCCAGGTGAGCCCGGTCCAGGTGGACCAGGAAACCCTCGATCTTCTTTCGTGTCCGCACCGGGGTGTCCTCGCACACGACCTGCTCTCGCAGGGTGTCGAGCATCAGCCGAAGACGGTCCAAGACCGCCTTGCGACTGCTCCCCGGCTCCGCCCGATCAAGGGCGGCGCGGAGCTCATCCAGTACCACTGGCATGTGCATCGCGCTCTCCTCGGTCGAACGGTCAGTTAACGGGAATCACGCCCTCGAGTCCGGTGGGGGCGCAGTGGAAAGAAGCAACTCCGCCAAGCTCGCCCACGGCGATCGTGGCCCACGAGTACGGGAATGTCGGTGACTGCGTGTTGGGAAGGGGGTGGTTGGAGACCCCTCCCCCGACGCTCGGAGCGTTCTGGGCACCGGGCGCAAAGGAGCGCAGGCGCAGACCCCAGAGATCGCTCGAAACCGGAGTACCGCCGCTCATCACGGCGACGTCCATCACGACGTCGAATGACTCGAGTACGGCGAGCTCGGTCAGTGCGATGGGAGACAACTGCCACTGCCCGGTGGCGTCGAAGTAGAACGGCATCTCGAGAAGCCACGTGACGGGGCCACTCGCGGCGTTGACGAGCAGCGCGACGCGAAAGACCCCGGCACCACCCGGAACTCCGGACGCACGAAGCTGGACCAGGTTCTCCGAGGCGACGACGTACGCCTCCAAGCGCGGCGCTTTGTGGTCGTCGCTTTCGGGTTTGCCGCCACTCGCGGGGGCGGGCGACATCAAGAACGCGGCGCCCAGGACGCCGATCAACAGCAACGGCACGATCTTCTTCACACCCATCGCTCTCCTCCGGCGACCGTCGTCGCAGAAAGACGTGGCCTCGATACGAAGTCGGGGAGCGCCCCGCGTCCGTACCGCACCGGCACGGTCCCAATGAGGGGGTACTTCCAAACGTCGAAAGGACAGGCAGTTGGAGCCGGCGGGCTCAACTCTGCCCACACTCTGCGTCAAGTATACAAAGGTACGATGGCTGGATGGAAGGCGTGGGTGCCGTCTTGGAGGAAAAGCGCTGGTGCGCGCCGCCGACGGGAGCTCAGAGGCGCCGACCTCGGGAGGACAGGATCACGAGGCAGATCCCGATCCAGGCCGGAACCAGCGCACCGGCCAGCTCCCGGGCCGGCAGCCTGGCCACGAGAATCCCGTAGGCAGCGCCCCCGGCCGCCATCAGAAGGGCGATCAGCCCGATCACCGTGGCCGACGCCCCGCCGAGCCCGGATCCCAGCACGCCGCTCTTCTGTCGCGAACGAACGACGTCCAGGAAACGACCGGTTTCCCGCAATGACTCCTCAGATTCCTCGAGGGATCGGGTCAGGGTCGTGACCTCGGTGTCGATGGCCTCCTGGTGATGAGGCGACAGCTCGAGATCGGCTTCCAGCTCGTCGATGCGCCCGAGGAATTCCTCCTCGATGCTCTCGCTCTCCCGGTTGTAGCCGTGCTGGAGGTCCTCCCAGTCCTGCTCGAGATCCAGGAGCCGTTCGGAGAGACCGAGGACCTTCTTCACGTTGTCGGGAAGGCGCGGATTCGCTTCGCATCCCGTCAGCGCACGTGTGATCCTGTCACACTCCTTCTTGACCTTCGCGGTGCGCTCGATGGAACGGTGGATCAGGCGCAGGTGGGCCTTGTAGAGGTCCTTCTCGACGGAGTTGACCTCTCGGGACGTCGGATCCGGCGCCCGCCCCTCGGCGCTCGCCTCGCCGACTTTCATCCCGCACTCGTCGCAAAACGCGGCGTACCAGCCGATCACCGCATTGCACGAGTCGCAAAAACGTGCCCTCTCCCCAGCCATTGTGGTCACTGTACCCTCATCGGCCGCCGCCCCGGGGAAACGTAGTCTCGTCCGAGCTCTCCGGAGTGGGCAGCACCCCGTCCACCCAGTGGGTGCCGTCGGGACCGTACTCCTGCTTCCAGATCGGCACCCGCCGTTTCAAGGCGTCGACCAGGTCGAGAATGCCCTCGAAGACCGGCCGGCGGTGCGGCGCCGCGGCGACGACGAGCAAGCTGGCCTCGCCGACGATGACCTCGCCGACCCGGTGGATCACCGCGACATCCGTGAGTCCGTGCCGCGCTGCGGCCTCTTCGGCGACCGCGCGCAGCTCCTTCTCCGCCATGGCGCGGTAGCAGTGGTAGTCGATCTTCGTGACGGCCTTCCCCTGGTGGTGGTTGCGGACGACGCCGTGGAACACGAGGAGCGCGCCGTTGCGTTGGTCCCGGACGTGGGCGAGCGCCTCCCCCTCGTCGATCGGGTCTTCCACGATGCGTACGAGCACGAATCAGCCTCCGGACACGGGTGGGATCAGGGCCACTTCATCGCCGTCGGACAGGACGTGCCCGGGAACGACGTAGGACGTGTTCACCGCGTAGGCGACCGACTCCAGCGATCGGGCCAGACCGTCGAAACGAGCCACCAGGTCCGGCGCGAGGTCAGCGACCCGGCTTCCGGGCGGGAGGTCGAGAATGGCCTCCGTGGCCCCGGCGGCCTCGGCGAGCAACCCAAAGAGCAGCACCCTGATCTTCATAGCATCCACAGACGTCATTGGAGTCCGAACCAGAAGTGTCTCATACTTCCCCGGTCGTTCCACCTCAGGCGGGCGCCCTTCGTGCCCTGATCCCCTTGGAACGCGGAACCATGAACTCGGAACCATGAACTCGGAACCCCCTCGCATCGAGCTCGCACGGCTCCCGACGCCCATCGACCATCTCCAGGACCTGAGCCGGGAGCTGGGGGTGGAGATCTACGTCAAGCGTGACGACCTGACGGGCGCAGCCCTGTCCGGGAACAAGGTCCGCAAGCTGGAGTACGTGCTCGCCCGCGCACTGGAAGAGGACGCCGACACCGTCATCACCTGCGGAGGCGCCCAGAGCAACCACTGCCGGGCAACCGCGATCGCAGCCCGCCGGGTCGGGCTCGACATCGAGCTGTTCCTGCGCGGCGGCCACGAGAGCGCCGTCGAGGCCAACCTCTTTCTCGACCTCCTCGTCGGCGCCCACATCCACGCGATGACCGAAGCCGAGTACGAGGACGTCGGCCCGGCGATGGCCGAACGCGCGGAGATCCTCGGCTCGCAAGGCCGGCAGGCGTACGTGGTCCCCGAGGGCGCCAGCGACCCCATCGGTTCATTCGGCTACGTCCGATGCATGAAAGAGATCATCGATCAGCAGCGTGCCGGTGACGTGACCTTCGATCAGCTGATCGTTCCCGTCGGCTCGGGCGGCACGGTCGCCGGCCTGCTCGCCGGCGCACGTCACCTCGGATTCACGGGCAAGATCATCGGCGTGCCCGTGTGCGACGACGCCGCGTGGTTCCGCCCTGTCATCGAGACGCTGCTCGAAGGACTCGCCCACTACCTCGTCGGCCTCGACGCGACCGTGCCGGACGACCTGTTGCTCGACGGCTTCGTCGGCAACGGATACGGACAGGCAACGTTCGACGAACTCGAGCGCATCCGCGACCTCGCGGTCCTCACCGGCCTGATCCTCGATCCCGTCTACACGAACAAGGCCTTCGGAGCGCTGCTAGCCCTCGTCCGCGACGGCACCATCGCCCAGGGAGGGCGGGTGCTCTTCATCCATACGGGCGGACTGTTCGGACTGTTCCCGTTCGGGGACCGCATGCCGCACCTGATGGTGCCGTAGGGACCGCAGGGGCGAGGAGCGCGTGCCCCTCCAGATCCGCTTGAGAGCCTCCCGGGAGCGTGGACCTGGAGGTCCGCCCTCCCGGCAGAGCCGGTTGCCTCACACGCTCTGGAGATCCCGCGCTCCCGAGGCGGCTCGAAGCTACTCCTGCTTCAGCACGTACACCTCGCCCTCGGTCTGCTCGCCGCTGGGCGAAGCGAACGGCGCGGCCACGACCGGGTCCATGAACCCGTCTCCGTCGAAGTCGCCCGTGGCTACGCGGCGTCCGGCCTGCGCGTCGGTTCCCGGAGCCGGCGGCACGATCTCGGTCGCCTGGTCGAACACAGGGCCGTACAGGACCCACGCCGTGCCGGACTTGGTGTAGCCGGACATCGTGCGCCAGAACTCGCCGACGACGAGGTCGGGAAAGCCGTCGCGATTCACGTCCGCTACGTCGACGTCGCTGCCGAAACCGCCGGATACCTGAGGGATCGGCGATCCGACCTCGACCACGTTGGTGAACGCGGGGCCGTATGCGATGTGGACGCTCCCACCGGCGGCGACGATGGAGCTGTCGAACTCCGCGCCGAAGACCAAGTCCAGCGACCCATCTCCATCCATGTCCGCCGTGACACCGGCCCCCCCGAGCAGGGCATAGTTGTCGATGGGCTGGGTGATCGTCGCCATCGGCACGACGGACGGCGACGAGAACACATGGGCGCACCCGGTGTCGTCACTCGCAGCCAGGTCGTGGAACGGGACTCCGATGGCGAGGTCGTCTCCGCCGATCCCACCGTCGAGATCGCCGGTCAGGATCACGTAACCGAACTTCGCGTACTGCTGGGGAACGGGGTTCTCGATCGTGATCGGTGACGTGAAACCGGGCCCTGGGAACACGTAGACACGACCGGCCTGCAGGGACCCGCCGCTCGACTCGCGGGGTGCGCCCACGATGAGGTCCGGCTGGTTGTCGCCCGTCCAGTCAGCGGCCGCGACGGACTGACCGAAGCGCGCCGAGACCTCGGGCGACGGTGATTCCACACGAGCGATCTGCGACAGACCCGGCCCCTCGAAGACGTAGGTAGCTCCGGCGTCGGAGATCCCGTTCACGTCTTCGTAGCGAGCGCCCACGACGACGTCGAGCGTCTGATCGCCGGTGACGTCCACGACGTCGAGGGCGAACCCGAACCACGCGCCTGCCTGCGGCATGGACGCCGACAGCGTCGCGGACGTGGTGAAGTCCGGTCCCCACATGATGCGCACGATGCCCGCTTCGGACACGCCAGACGGGTCGGCTCCGGGCAATCCCACCGCGAGGTCGTCGTAGCCGTCGCCGTTGATGTCACCCGACGCGATGCCGTAGCCGAACCGCGTCCCCGCGTTGAACTCGGTGCTGGTCAGCGTCGCGAAGCTCTCGAGAAACGAGGAATCGTGGCGCATCGTGCGCGTGATCGCGAGCGCGCTGGGCGCCCCGAGATCGATGGCCACCGCTTGGATCCACAGTGAGACGTCGCCCAACGGCGAGAGGTCGGGTACGGGAAACGAGAACTGGAAACCATTCGCGTCCATCACGGCCGGGAGCGTAGGCATCCAGGTCGGGATTCCCGTTCCCAGTCCGTCGACGATGCAGAAGAGGTTGGCCGTGAGTCCGAAGACGTCGGGTTCGCCCGCGAGCGGCAAGAGCCCGGTCTCAACGCTGCGGTGGCGCAGATCGACACCGACGATGAGCGGACTCCCGATCAGCGACCCACCGGGAGTCTGAACGTCGAGCCCCAGGACCTGCCCATAGTCCAACAGCTTCGCCGCCGATGAGGCGACCCCGCCATCGATGGTGGTCGTCATCACGAGGTCACGGCCGTTGCCGTGGCCCGGAATCTGGGCCGGGCCCACCGTCGCGATGACGGCGATCATTATCATAATTCTATTGATATCAAGGGCTTGGAGCACGGCTCCGCTCCTGTGCGGCCGAATCCACGCTGCGGGCATGGGCGGCGAACTCCTATCGTTGCATAGAAAGGTGCCTCATGAAGTGCCCGCCTGTCACGAATTTCGTCAAAATCCGGGACCCCAGGAAGAAACGGCCCATCGCGGCGGCCGGCGGGCTCAGTCACCCGCGGGAGGAGCGGCGGAAACGGGGGTGTCGGCGGACTCTCCAGGGTCCTGATCCCCACCGCCGGCACCGAGGCGAACCACGAGCAACGCGATGTCGTCCCGCGTGAAGGTCGAGCCGCGCCAGTAGGACGTCACCGCGCGGTTCAGCGTCTCCGTGATCTCCCGCACGGGCTCGTGGCGCCTCGCGAGCAGGATGGACTTGATCCGGTCCATACCGAATTGCTCCCCCTCGGTGTTCCGCGCTTCGACGATGCCGTCCGTGTAGAGGATCACGAGGGAGCCCGGCGTGACCTCGAGATCAAAGCCCTCGTATTTGAAGTCACAGTCGATTCCGAGCGGGATCCCCGTGCTCCCGAGCTCGACGAACGTGTCCTGGCCGGGCTGCAGCACGAGCGCAGGATTGTGACCAGCGGACGCATATCGCAGCGTGTTGCTCGACCGCGAGACGAGGATGTAGCAGGCCGTCGCGAACATGACCTGGTTTTGTCGCGTACCGAGCAGCGCGTTGGTTCGCGTAAGCACCTGACCGGGTGCAGGATTCTCGGGGACGGTCGCGCGCAGAAAAGACATCAACCGGGCCATGAAGAGCGCCGCGCCGATGCTCTTGCCCGAGACGTCGCCGAGCACGAGTGCGACCCGATCATCATCGACGACGGCGCAGTCGTAGAAGTCGCCACCGACATGCTTGGACGGGATGTAGGCCCAGTCGATCTCCAGCCCTTGCGCATCCAGGCTGTCGTCGGGCAGCAACCCCATCTGGATCTCCGCGGCGATCTCGAGATCGCGCTGGAGGCGATCACGCTCACGCAGCTCCCCCTGCATGCGCGCGTTGTCCAGCGCGACGGCGCACAGGCTCGCGAACGCTCCGAAGAACTCGAGGTCCGTCTTCGTGTAGAGCTGCGCGCGTCCCGGATAGTCCGCGTAGAGGGCGCCGATCACCCGATGGTGGCTCGTCAACGGCGCGCAGATCGCGGCCTTGATGTTGGCGGCGAGGATGCTCTTCGCCATGTTCAATCCGCTGTCGAGCTGCGCGTCGTCGATGATCTGCGGACGCCCCGAGTCCATCACGTGCTTGAGGATGCTCTCGCTGCACACCTCGGAGAGTTCGTCGTGATCCATCTGAGGCCGGAGGATCCGCGCCTTCAGCTCCCCGTCCTCCTCCAACGCGAGGACGGCCCGGCGGACCTTCAGGATCTGGAAGAGATGATCCATGATCCGTTCGAAGAGCTCGTTCAGCTCCAGCGGTTGGCTGAGGCTCTTCCCGGCCTCGATGAGGAGCGCAAGCCGTTCCTTCTCCAACCCCTTGTACGCCGTCTTGCTGGCGTCGAGGACGGAGCGGGTGGAGTCACTCTGCGACGATGACGTGCTGGGGTCGTCGCGGCGGATCATCGTCTCCATGATCCCCTGGATGGGGATCATCCCGGTGCGGCTCGGCATGCGCGAGAACCTCAAGTGCGCCATGCCGATCTGGATCTCTTCGCCGACACCGACCTGGACGCGTTGCACCGGGCGTCCACCGCAGTAGACCCCGTTGGCAGATCCGAGGTCCAGCACCTCGACCCCTTCCTCCTTGCCGGTGAGACGACAGTGGCGGCGAGAAACGGAGCGCTCACCGACGACGAGATCGGCCGTCGGATCGCGTCCGACCACCAGCTCACCGTCCATGGGGACGTCATACGTCCCGGTCTCGCGTCCGCCAACGACGATCTGAACCCGCCACATGCTCCCAATCCTCTTTGGTCGGGGCCCGGCCGTAAAGGGGGCGGGATTCAGGACACCTGGATCTCGTCTTCGGCGTCGACGTCTGCGTCGTCTTCGGCGAGCTCCTCCTCCGTCAGCTCCTCTTCGTCAGGCACCCCCGCCATCTTGAAGCACATCATGTCGGCAGCCGTGACCGAACGCGGGAACCGCGCCGTCGCTTCGAAGAGCATGGACTCGACGGCCGCCGTGTCCTGATCGGGCCCGAGATGCGCCAGGATCAGATCCTGCACGAGAGCCTCCTGAGCGAGTGTCGCCGCTTCTGCGGCGCTGGCCGACGTCGCGACCTCACCTCCAGCGGCATCCGAGGTCCTCGAAGCGTCGTGGACCAACACCGACGCGCGGGAGGCCAGCTCGGCGGTCTCGGGTCGCGCGACGCACCCGGTAGCGTAGACCGCTTCCCGAACGCGGACGGCGCAGCTGGGCTCGGGATCCCCCGCGAGCATGCGAACGAGCACGGGCTCGCCCGCGACGAGGTTCTTGCCGTCCTCGAAGGTCTGGAAGCTGACGCTCGCGAACGACGAACGCCAGGCCTCGAACCCCCCGGGGTGGAACGGCGGCGCGAGCGTCCGCATGAGCACGGCCTCCGGGCCTTCCCCGGCCGACGGCGGCCCGGCGATGACCAACTCGTGATCCCCCAGGAACGTCGGCAGCCACGATAGTCCGGCGATGCGGTCGAGGGAGTAGCCGCAGAGCAGCACCCGGACCCGTCGCGAACGGGTGAGCAGGCCCTGGAACAGCGGGTCGTGCAGGCGGGAGACTCCAGTGCCGGCATCGAGGAACACGAGGCCGCGCCGCGTCTCCAGGACATAGCAGCAGGTCTGGCGTTGCTGAGTGGGGACGCGCCCCCCCGCACCGAGAACATACAGTCGCGACATGAGCTTGGTCTCCCCGCACGCATTCTATCCAAGATCGCAGCGTCACTCTGCGATCGACAGCGCGCGGCCGATGAGCCGACGGTGGCGCACCCAGCGTTGGGGATCGAGGGCCTCCGCGCGAAGGAGCGGCTCGATCGCGGCGTCGGTCTCCTCGCGGCGCAGCAGGACGCGGCCGAGGTTCGACCACGCATCCACGGAGCCCGGGTCGAGCCGGGTCACGGAACCGAAGCGGCGGGATGCGGCTCCCAGACGTCCCGCCGCCTCGAGGGCCACCCCGAAATCGTTCAAGAGTCCCGGCTCCCGGGGAAGGAGACGATCGGCCTTCTCGAAGTGGCCGAGCGCCGCGACCAACTGGTCGGTGCGGAGCAGCGCCCAGGCGTAGCGGTGATGCAGCAGGCCCTCGGAGAGCAGCCGCTGCAGGAGAAACCCGAGGAGGTCGCACCGCGCTCTTGCCACGGCAACGTGGTGCCCCGGGATCGTGACGGCCGCGGTCCACAGGGACTGCAGCTCCCCTCGATCGTGCGACCCACGAGACCGTACCGCGACGAGCAGATCGCGGAGCTTGCGGGCCTCGGGGGGCTCGGGGTCGGAGCCAACGGAGTCCTCCGGCAGCGCGAGACCGCGAGCGGAGAGGACCCGCAGCCAGCCTCGCTGCGCAGCGATGCGGTGGGCCGCGCCGCGGCTCGGATCGTAGTCGACGCGTTCGGCGAACAACGACGTCAGGCGGGCATGGGCTTCCCTGGCGACGTCGGACCGCGACGACGGCGCGAGCGCGCCGACGAGCACCCGCGCGGCAGCGAGGTCCTTGCCACGTCGCAGCAGGCCCCACGCCGCGACCACTGCGACCACGGGGTGCGGGTCCGCCAGACGCGAGGCCAGGTCCGCGACGAACCCCGCCCGGC
The DNA here is from genome assembly GCA_002687715.1 of Planctomycetota bacterium. Classification (GTDB taxonomy): domain Bacteria; phylum Planctomycetota. The sequence continues at coordinate 11,332 of NZBC01000148.1, forward strand.
CGATCGCCTCGACCGCGCGGAAGCGGACCTCGGCATCGGCGTCGGTCAGGAACGGGACCAGGACCTCGCACGTCCCACGGCGTCCGAGCAAGAAGACGGCCCACGCTCGGCCTGGTGCCGTCCCCCGTCGGAGGTACGCGAGGAGCTCCTCTCGGTGGTCCTCTCTCGCGACCAGGAGCCGGCGGACGGCGGCAAGGCGGATGACCGGATCCGAAGCGTCCAGTTCCTGCAGGCGATCGCCCGCGGAACCCGCAGGGCCGGGGGCAGCGCAGGCTGCACACACCAGCAGAACCACCCAACCAACGCGTCGCATCACCGGGGCATGATACCGGCAGACCGGGGTCCCGCGATTGCCCGAGTCCTCCCCCGGTGCTATCGCAGTCCAGTCCATGCCGGAGACCTCCCTGAATGAGTGACCGCGACGCGAAGAAAGCCGAGATCATCGAAGCGTTGACGTCCGTGAACGCCCCTGGAACCGACCGCAACGTCGTCGACCTGGGGTGGGTCGCCAACGTTACCCACTGCGACGGCGCGGTCCGGGCGACCATCGCCATGACCATCCCCGGTGACGCGCCGCGCAAGGACGTCCAGGACCGGGCGGCGACCGCCCTGGCCGATCGGCTTCCGTGGGCGACGGAGATCATGGTCGACGTGAACTACGAGGCGCCTGCCGCGGCGACGCCTCCTCCGGGCGGCGCCGCCGGCGGACACGCCCACGGGGGGCCTGGAGCAGCCCACGCCGGCGGCCCGGCCGGTCCCGAGCCGCTCGTCGGTGTCACGAACGTGATCGCCGTCGCGTCGGGGAAGGGCGGGGTCGGCAAGTCGACGGTCGCCGTGAACCTCGCCGCGGCGCTCGCTCGATCCGGCCGTTCGGTCGGGCTGCTCGACGCCGACATCTACGGACCATCGATCCCGACCATGCTGGGCCAGAAGACCGCGCAGCCGGTCACGGTCTCCGGTCCGGGCGGCAAGAAGATGTTCGCCCCCGTGGAAGCCCACGGACTCAAGCTGATGTCGATGGGCTTCCTCGTCGAGGAGGACCGTCCCGTGATCTGGCGCGGACCGATGCTCCACGGCGCGCTCAAGCAGTTCTTCGGCGACGTCGCGTGGGGTTCGCTCGACTTCCTCATCATCGACATGCCGCCGGGCACCGGTGACGTGGCGCTCACCATGGCCCAGACCATCACCCTGACTGGCGCGATCATCGTGTCGACTCCGCAAGAGGTCGCCATGGTCGACGCGCGCAAGGCGGTGAACATGTTCGAGCAGACGAACATCCACCTCCTCGGCATCGTCGAGAACATGACCGGCGAGATCTTCGGCGAGGGCCAGGTGGAGCAGTGGGCCGGCGAGAACGGCCACCGCTTCCTCGGCGCCCTCCCGCTCGTCGCGGGCATCCGCCAATCCGGGGACGCGGGCGTCCCCGCGGCGCTCTCCGGCGATGACGCCCTCGCCGCACCCTTCAGCGGCCTGGCGGAAGCCGTGGTGACCGCCGCCGCCGACCGGCACTCCGCGGCCCCGCCGCGCAAGAAGATCAGCATCCAACGCTGATGGCCACCTGCGACTTCTGCGGCGAGTCCTTCAAGGACGGGCGTCGTGCCTGTCCCCACTGCGGCTCCGACGCCGACACCGGCTGGAACGAGGACGCCGACGACCTCGGACTCGAACTCCCCGAGACCGCCCTCGACGACGGCGACTACGACGATTTCCTTCGCCGCGAAGGCCTTGCGGCGGACGGTGCGGCCGACCGCAACTCACGAGGATTCATCGTCCTGCTCATCGTCCTCGGCCTCCTCCTCCCGTCGATCCTCGTCGTCCTCTGGCTGATCGGCTGAGCCGCCGGGACGCCCCCGGGAGCGCGGCCCTCCAGGTCCCGGAAACGCGGACCTCCAGATCCGCTCTGGTCCGGATCCGGCTTCGCCGTCCGAGCGGACCTCCAGAGCAGATTGCTTCACACGCCCTGGAGGTCCGCGCTCCCGGAGAGGTCGCGCACGGGTCTCATCAACGACCGAAGAGGCCGCGCCACCAGCTCTGCCTGGGCCCCGGCTCGTCGAGCGGATGGGTCTCGGTAACGAGAGAACCACGGGACAGGGCTTCGAGTTCGTCGGCCAGGGCTTCGCAGGTGGGGTGCCGGGCGGCAGGATCCCAGGCGAGAGCGCGAACGAGGGTCCGGCGAGCCCCGGGGACGACCCCGTCGAGGTGACGCTGGAGGCGGCCCGGGCCATCGGCGGCCAGGCGGGTGCGGTCGGCGTCACCGGACTCGAGGATCAGGGGCGCCTCGAAGCGGAGGAGGCCGAACAGCAACGCGCCGACGCCCCAGACGTCGGCGTGCCAGTCGACCCGGTGCTCACCGGGCAGGACCAGCTCCGGAGCGCGCCACACCGGAACGGGGGTCTTCTTGGCGCGTGGGGGCGGCAGGTGCTTCGTGAGTCCGAACCATCGGAGATGGGGCTCGCCGTCACGGCCGATGACGATCGCCGCCGGGGACAGGTTGCGGTGCAGTCGACCCTGGAGATGGGCCTGCGCGACGATACGAGCGACGCTCGCGACCATCTTCAGGCTTCGGGTGAGGTGATCAGGGCCGCCGCCGAGCTTCTCCGCCGCTTGCGAAGCGTGGGTGCGCGCCTCGGCCAGATCCTCCTCGTGCTCCTCATCGCCCACCGGACGGCCTCGGGGCGGGAGCACGTGAGTCAGGTTGCGCTCTCCACCATGGAACGCGAGGTCGAGCAGCACCTGTGCGAGGGACACCCCTTCCACGTGACGCGATGCGATGAACCGAACGCCACGCACCTCCCCGACCTCCAGCACCGGCAGCAATCCCGGCTCCTGCAACCCACGGGTCTGATCGGCCTCGCCGAGGATCTGCCAGCCCATGTCGCGCTCGATGTTCGGGTGCAGGACAAGGAGCTCGACCCGTTGCGGCGGGTCGTCCGACACTCCGAGATACGCCGTGCCGATCGGGTGATCGGCGATCCGCTGGAGGATGCGATATCGGCCGAGCGCCGTCTCCGCCTCGTCCTCCTTGTTGCGGATGACCCCGGCCACGGGGTCCGCGGTCAACGCGTCTTGTAGGAAGCCGTGGATCTCGGCGATGTTCTCGATCTCGCTGGCCAGGTCCGGATGTCGCGCCTGCCAGACCACGGGATCGGGCTTGTCGCCGCGGTTGAGGGCGTCCTGGAAAGCGCTCTCGACGGACGCGAGGATCGCCTCGTCGGTTGCTGCGTCTGATTCGGCGGCGTCGCCCGCCGACGCCTCGTCCGCTTCGGGTCCGTCCTGCTCGTGGACGAACGTCCGGAGCTCGATGAGCGTCTCGATCTCCTCCACGTATTCGGGGAGCATCTGCGCCCAGTCACGAGGATCCGGGGTTTCGCCGGCAGCCAGTCGCTCGTCGATCTCGACCTGGATACGCTTCAGAAGCGCGTCGCGCTCCTCGGGTGACCCGATGCTCACGCCTTGAAGTCCTACGCCTTGAAGTAGGACATCTCCTTCAACACGTCGTGGAGGCGGGTCTGCGCGCGATGGAACAGGACGTTCACCGCGTTGGGCTTCATGTCGAGCAGCTCCGCCGTCTCCTTCACCGAGCGCTGCTCGATGTGGCGGAGCTGGATGACGCGACGAAAGTGGCCGGGCAGGCGTTCGAGCGCCTTGTCGAGCATCTTGTAGCCCTCCTTCTCCATCACGATCTGGGAGGGCGTCGTGCCGCCGCCGGCGAGGCCGTCGGCGAGCATGGGACCGGTGTCGGACCCACCCGGCGCGTTCTGCTGGAGCGAGAGGGTGTCCGACGGCTGACGCTTGGCGGTCTTGAAGAAGTACTTGTCGAAGTCCTTGATCTTCCAGCCGATGACCTTGACCACCCACTTGTAGAACGAGTCGGGGTCGCGGTATTCGAACTTGTGGAAGTTCCGGTAGACCTCCATGTAGATCTCCTGGATCACGTCGTCCGCTTCCACCTGCGCCTTCAGCTTGTCCATCATGTGCAGACGGACGAGCAGCTTGATGCGGGGGTAGTACCGCATGAAGAGCTGGTTGAATGCGTCCAGATCGCCCCCGTGGATGCGGAGGACGAGCTGCTGGGTCGTACGGTGGTCCGGCCCCTTGGTCGTCATGTCAGGTCCCGCCCGGCGTCCTGGGGGGACCAGGGGCCGAGGGGACCATTATAGGAGCCGCCCCCACCGACCCCAGGGGCGAACCGGCGGGCTCACCTGCCCCGCTTGATTTTCAGAAACTTCAGGGCTTTCTCGAGCCGGTCCGCGAACGTCGTCGGATTGGTGACGAACTTGCGCTCGTATCCCCACGCCAGCGCGACCCGGCCCGAATCCGGGTCGAGCACGACGTACGCCGGCTGCTGGACGGACTCGGCCAGCTCGAGCTCGAGCTCGGCGTTCCGCTCGGCGATCTCCTCGGCATTCGGAGCGAACTTCTCGTCCACGTAGAGGCTCACGACCACGAACTTCATGAAGGTCTCCCGGACCTTCGGGTTGATGAAGGCAGCTCCCTCAACCTGGCGGCAGAGCGGTCAGGCATAGCCCGTGAAGTCGATGAACAACGCGACTCCGAGGCGTTTGGCCTCCGCCCGGGCCCCGTCGTAGTCGTTCTTGTAGTGCTTGTCGTACCCGACCCGGCCGTCGATCTTCGCACTGCCCCCCGTGAACCCGGCGGCGCCGATCTGCTTCATCAGCTCGAGCCGCCTCCCGTTCGGGGTGCGGGCAGTGACCTCTCGGGGCAGGTACGGCTCCACTTCAGGATGCAACGTTGCGCCCCCCAGCCCTCCCGTCAGGTACACCGCGAGGCCGAGGCAGAGCAGCGCGATCATCAGGGCCGGGACCGCGATCTTCTCCTTGGGCGAGTCGTGGGGCAGCCGGAACACACCGAGGAGGTAGAGCCCGCAGCCGCCGAAGATCACGACCCACGCGCAGAGGATGCCGTATCGCGTGAAGACCTCGCTGTTCATGTCGCCGAGGAACTTGAACGCGGCGGCGAGCTCGATGAAGCCCATCACCACCTTCACCTCGTTGAGCCAGCTGCCCGCGCGGGGCATGCTCTTCAGCCGCGACGGAAACACCGACAGGAAGAAGAACGGGAAGGCGAGGACCCCTGAGAACGCAAGCATCCCGACGACGGGTCGGGTCCACGACCCCGAGGTCGCCGCACCCGCAAGGATGGTCCCGACGAACGGCGCGGTGCAGGTGAACGTCGTCACGGCGAACAGCATGCCGAGCAACCACACCCCGATGAGCCCGCCGCGACCCTGCGCTTTGCCGATCAGACCCATGACGGATTGCGGCAGCTGGATCTCGAACATGCCG
>NZBC01000149.1 GCA_002687715.1 Planctomycetota bacterium
GCGGACAAGGCCGCCGCCGAGCGGAAGGCCACGGCAGAGAAGGCCGCCGCTGAGCAGAGAGCAGCGGCAGAAAAGGCCGCTGCGGACAAGGCCGTCGCTGAGCAGAAGGCCGCGGCCAAGAAGGCGGAGGATCAGGCGCGCGCAGCGGCGACGGAGAAGCCCGCACCCAAGACTGCACCCGCGAAGGGTCCAGCCCAGGAGGAGATCCTCTCGCCGGGAGACGAGGAGGAGAGCGAGGCAAGCACGATCTTCGCCGGCAACGTCGGTGAGGTGCTGGAGAAGCACGGGGAAAAGGGACTGGCGGAGCTGGCGGAGTTCAAGGTCGCGCGACCCCGGCTGCTCATTGCCAGCGAAGCGATTCTCGAGATGGTGTTCATCGCGACGCCCGTGTTCCTGGTGGGACGGAGCGAGAAGAAGGAGAAGGGCGTCCACTGCCGGCTTACCCACGACGCGGTGTCGTCCGTGCACGCCAGGATCCTGTTCCAGAAGAGGCGCTTCTACATCGAGGACCAGGGGAGCAGGAACGGGACGTTCCTGGGGCACGAGTTGCTGCCGCCCGAGCAACCGCGGGAGCTTGCATCGAACACTCACGTCCGGTTCGGAACGGTGGATGCGCTGTGGGTGACCGACACCGACGCGACGGGCACGCCGATCTCTCCGCAGAAATACGAGGACGCACTCGAGATTCTCAAAGGCGACGGCGCCATCTCCGCACTCGTGGCGAAGACGGCCCGGGGTGACGCCAAGGAGAAAGCGATCCACCCCGGCGAGTCGTTGCTGCTCATGGGGCGCATCACTGTCGCGCAGTGGTGTGACGCCATGGCGCGGGCCCCGTTCCTGAACGTCATTCGAGAGAAGCAAGGCGCGCAATCGGGCAGCCGCGGACTCCTCGTGTTGATGGTGGTGATCGGGCTCGCCGCCGCCGCTTGGTACTTTCGGCGGCAGCTCGGGATCGATCTGTGAGGCTTCCGCGGCCGTGAGACGATATCTCCTTCTCGGCCTGATCGGTCTCGGCAACTTGCTCTGGTGTGCGGTGGCCACCGAACCGTCGGCCGTCGAGCTCTTGGAGGTGCGGCCTTTCCGTCACCTTTCGCACGTCCGGACGGTCTGGGCGACTCCAAACGAACGCGAGTACGCGCGCGACTGTCGGGGGTGTCACGTCTACCGCGAGAGCTCTCGCCAGGACCCGCAACCCAAGTGCGCCGATTGCCATCGAGACGGCTCCCTCGCCATCGACCCCGCTCGCACCAAGCCGGCGTTTCTCAACGATCTCGATTCGCTTCGGGCACCGGACCGGCCGTTCGTTCACTGGTCCCACCGACGCTTCGACTGCAAACGTTGTCACGATCCCATCGAGGGCTCACCGCGCGACCGGGGCGAGTCCGGCGAGATGAAGCTGAAGCGGGGCTGGCACACCTGCCTCGAGTGCCACGATCCCGACTCGAAGAAGGTGCCCGACGAGGACAAGACTCTCGGTGCGAAGGGGGACGAGTTCGTCGCGGGCCTGAACCGCGCGCTCAGCCGCCGGCCGGACAAGCCCGAGACGCGCTTCCGTCACCGAGATCACCTGGTGCGGACGCAGGAGCCGGACCTCATCGCCTGCCTGCGCTGCCATGACCCTCTGCTGAAATCCACGGGCTCCGATATCGGCAAGAACGAGGTCGCCGCGGCTTCGTGTGGGGGGTGCCACATCACCTCAGCCGAGCCGGTGCGGCCCGTCCAGGTTGGCTTCGAGGCTCGTCCGCACGACTCACCGTTCGCGGGCACGTTTCCGCATGGGAAGCACTGTACGGAGTCGGCCAAGACCAACGAGCCGTCGATTCGTGCGGAGGGCTGTCTCGCCTGCCACACCTTCGACCCCGGCCGGGACAACTACGCGCTCAAGCCGACGTTTGGATCCGACGCCGGCTTCCTCGCCTGCAACCAGTGCCACTGGCATCAGGAGAACCTGAAGGTCGTCGACGCCGCGGGCAAGGTCGACCACGGCGACATCAGGAGCTGCGCGCCGTGCCACGACTTTGGCAAGGGCCCGATGAAGACGCTGCGGCCGATGGTGGCGGTCACGCGCTCGAAGTTGCGGTCGCTGGCACTCGTCGGCAACGACCATCCGTTCATCACTCGGCGCGGGGGCAAGATCGAGGTCGCGAAGTCGTGCAAGAAGTGCCACCTCGCGCCCATCGAGGGTGGCCTCCCGAGCCGCATCCAGAACCGGCGCTTCTCTCACGACACTCACCTCCCACCAAGCCCGACTACCGACGACTGCGATCAGTGCCACAAGTCGGTGACCGGTGCGGCCGACCCGGGTGCGTTGCAGTCCTTCGACCTCGATCGCTGCACCGAGTGCCACAAGGGTGCGAAGATCGATGCCGACGAGCTTCGCGAGCCGACGCCCGCACGCCCCGTGCCCGCGTTTCCCCACGCACTGCACCTGAAGTCGGACAAGATCAACGGCTGCGGCGACTGCCACGAGCCAAAGCAAAGCGGCGATCCGGTCGCCGGCACGCTGCCGTCGGCGATGGACTGCTCGAAGTGCCACGATCACGGCAAGGCGCCGGAGATCACTGGCCACAAGGACCGCGCCTACGTCGCCTCCTGCGTGAAGTGCCACGGCGTAAACGGTCTCGCCAAGGGACAGGTCGTGAAGGACACCCGGGTGCTGGGGAAGGGGCTCAAGGGCGCACAGTTCCACCCGTCGCCGTCGGCAAGGAAGTGCAGTGAGTGCCACCTGCCCGGCGATCCCGTCACCGCGTCGCGCAACGAGCCGCATGTCTTCGCGGACCTGAAATACACCCACGGCCGGGGTCCGGGTTTCCATGGGAGCTTCGACCCGCAACGCAAATACCATGTGGCCGGGAAGTGCGACCACTGCCACTGGGAGCAACTCATGCGGTCCACCGGCAAGCCGTTGCAAGGCACGTCGATGAACAGGACCTCGGTCGCCCCGAACGGGGACCGGCTCGACAACTACCCCGGAGGCCCTCGATGAACCTCACGCTCTTTCAGAGTCGGTGGGCGCTCTTCGGGTTTCTGGTCTCCGGCGGCTTCATCGGTTGGATGTACGCGATCGAGGCGGTACCCGGCGCCCGCGAGGGTTCGGACGTCGACGTCCTGCTCGCGAGTGGCTGGACCACGTTCGGGTTCATGATCCTGGTGTGCGTCTACTCGTTGCGGAAGTTCGTGCACCGGCTCGGGATCTCCCCCGAGTTCAAGATGAAGGTTCCGATCGAGGATCTCGAGGAGGCGGAGCAGCGCATGAACGAGGTGCGCCAGCAGATCCTGCTGGGCGTCCTGGCCAACTCGGGCGAGATTCGCGCCGCGGCCCAGAAGATCCTGGACGCGCTGGGCGTGAACAAGGTCTGCCGTGCCGTCGTGGACGAGTCCACCGGACCAGGCCCCCGCTTCGACATCCGGGTCGAGCCGACGATGCCGCTCGGCCGCATGGCGCGGTGGCTCCACTTCCACGTGTACGTCGGCCTCGCTTCCGGCGTCCTGCTCTGGGTGCACGGCGGGCTGTCGATGGAGTCCCCGATGGGGACCATCCTCAACGGGCTCTCCGTCATCGTCATCGTGACCGGAGTCGTCGGGACGCTCCTCTTCGCGGTCGGGCCGCGCTGGATGACCCGCGCCGAGAAGGACATGAACTACGAGGAGGCTTTCGTTCTCGACCGCAGCCTCGCCGACAAGATCAGGGGTGCGTACAAAGCCCTGAGCCCGGAGCAGATCCAGCACTTCCGGTCCGCGGGGCGGACCGTGTCGACGGCGGTGGTCGAGCGAACGGCGCTCATGCAGATCGTGGAGACGGAGCCGGGATCGAGGAAAGAGCTCGAGGACATCATGGTGCTGGTCTCGCAGCGCAAACGCATCCACGGAGACCTGCGCAGTGCGGCGCGCATCAAGTTCATCATCAACATCTGGCGGGCGGTGCACGTCCCGGGCTCCATCGTGCTGCTCGGCTTCTCCATGGTCCACGTGTTCTCGGTGCTCTGGTACTGACGCATGGCCGGTGACTTGGAATTCAAGGACCTGAAGGAGCTGCTGGGCGAGCTGCCGCTCTTCAGCGACATCAAACCAAAGATGATGGTGGCCGCCGAGGAATCGATCGGGTTCCGTCGCGCCGTCTCCGGCGACGTCCTCGTTCGTCAGGGCGAGTACACCGAGGAATTGCTGATCGTCCTGTCCGGCATCGGCACCGCGTACCGCACCGAGTCGGACGGTCGGGTCGTCAACATGGGTTCGCATGGCGCGAAGGACTGGTTCGGCGAGATGACCGCCCTGTCGAACCAGCCCCAGTTCGCGACGGTCAAGGCCGAGACCCAGTGCACGTTTCTGGTCGTCGATGCGCCACTGTTCAAGAAGCTCTACACGGGCGGCGGCTCGTTCAAGAACCACATCGACCTCCGCTATCGCGAGCGCGCCCTGGCCGTGCACTTGAGGTCAGCGCCGTTGTTCAAGGGCGTTGACCGCGGCGTTCTCGCTCGGGTCGCGGAGGAGGCGGAGCTTCTCACGTTCGACGCGGGCAAGGCCATCGCGGAGGAGGGGAAGGAGGCCGACGGCGTCTTCCTCGTCCGGTCCGGCGTCGTAAAGGAGGTCCGCAAGACGGACGGGAAGGACAAGGTCGTCGCGTTCCTGCGCGACAACTCGTCGTTCGGGGAGCGTTCGCTCGCCGACGACTCGGCCTGGCGATCGTCCATGATCGCGATGACACGCGTTGACGTCGTGCGCCTCGATCGCAAGATCTTCGACGTCCTGTTCGCACGCGATCGCGTGGCGGGAACGCGCATCCAGATGACGGTCAGCCTGATCCTTGCCCAGGAGCAGGGGCAGGAAGTCGATCACGACCCGAAGCCCGTCGTGGATCTCTCCAAGACGGCCGCGATCGACCTGATGATCGGCAAGCAGGCCGTGAAGGGCGGCGAGGCGCTGCTCATCGATCTGAAGAAGTGCACGCGATGCAACGCGTGCGTCGAGGGGTGCGTCTCGGTACACGAGGATCGGGTGCCGCGTCTATCCAAGCGCGGCATCAAGTCCGGCGACGCGATGCTCACGAGCGCCTGCTACAACTGCACGATCCCCGAGTGCATGATGGGCTGCAACTACGGCGCCATCCGCCGCGACGTGAACGGGGCCATCCACATCATCCTCGAGAACTGCACGGGCTGCTCGGCGTGTGAGATCAAGTGCTCGTACGGCGTGATTCGCATGGCGTCGCTCACGGGCGCGGCCGAGACGGAGGAGGACACGCCGTCGTTCCTCTCGCGGATGTTCCCGTTCGTTCAGAGATTCCGAAGGACGCCGGAGCCCGGGCCCGTGGAGGTGGCGGAGGAAGTGGAGGCGCCGAAGAAGCCCAAGAAGCCGGAGAAGAAGGCAATCAAGTGTGACCTGTGCGCGGGGCTTCCGTTCGAGGCCTGCGTCTACAACTGCCCGTGCGGCGCCATCTCGCGCGTCGACCCGGCGGACATCGTGGGGATGTAGCGGGCAGATGGCAATCGTCTTCAAAGGCAAGAAAGGCGCGGGCACGATCACGGTCGAGTCGGGCCATGCGATCGTCGGGACTCGGTCGACCTGCCGGCTCGTGATCGACGACCCCATGGTCGCCGAGGAGCACTGCGCGTTCCATGAGGACGGTGGCGTGTTCTACGTCGAAGACCTGGGGACGTCCGTGGGCACGTACCTCGATGGCATCGCCGTCGAGGGACGGATGCCGCTGCCGATCGAAGGCAAGTCCACCATCGTGCTCGGCGTATCCAAGTTCTTCTCGGAGATCGATACGGAGAAGGGCATCGCCACCCTGACCTTGAAGGAGCAGTCGTTCTACTACGACAAGAAAGCGGACCCGTTGAAGTGGTCTCGGCTGGAGGTCGCGTTCGGGCGATTCTCTCCAGTCCGACTCGGCAACTGGATCGCGATCGTGCTTACCATCGCACTGTTCGGACTCTGCTTCGTCGATGCCGTCGAGGAGCCACTCGTCGAACCGGGCCCGGTCGCTGACGTCCACACCCAGGCGTACTGGGAGGTCCACGCGCCGGAGCGCCTCGCCGCCGCGTCGGCGGCCGCAGGAGGAGCGGAGTCGTGCAGCCTGTGCCACGACGGTTTTCGCGGGACGCCGGCCGAGCGCTGCGAGTCCTGTCATCAACCGATCTTCGACGAGACGGTCCACCCGTGGAGCTGGGACGATCATTCGTGCCAGCCCTGCCACGTCGATCACCGCGGCGCCGACCGAAGCGTGCTGATGGCCATCAAGGCGGAGGACAGTTGCGGCCAGTGCCACGACCCGGACCTGCAGCCGTCCACACCCCTCGGGACCCGCGACGATCTGCCCTGGGTGCAGATCGCCTACGACACGTTCCCGCACGACGTGCATCTCTCCGACGCCGCCAAGACGAAGGGCGTCGAAGGCTGCGCGACCTGCCACCAGCAGCTGCCCTCCGCTCCTGATGCTGACCGCAGCGCGGGACGTCCGCGCCGCGAGTTCGAACCCATGACGTTCGAGTCGTGCCGCAAGTGTCACGAGGACGACGCTCCGGACGAGAAGCTGCGCATGAAGGTCGCGTGGCATGGTGCCGCCGACGACGACGGGGCCAACTGCAAGGCCTGCCACGGCAAGCTCTTCGACCGTGACCTCCGCAAGGTCCCGCGTGTGCCCCGCGCCGATCCGCCCGAGACACTCTGGGCATGGGCGGTGGTTCCGCGCGACCATCACCCCGAGTTGACGGAGATGCAAAAGCGCGACCCGACGTCGTGCGTGAGCTGCCATCGCGACGGGAAGGTCAAGGGAGCCGCGCTGAAGGGTCGTCCGTTCTTTCACGGCCTGCACGTGAGTGCGACCGACCCTTCTGCGGCCCTGCTCTCGAAGGTGGACGGCCAGTGCCGGACCTGCCACGCCGACGTCGTCGGTGGTATGGGAGCGCAGGGTCTCACATCCGGCCATTACGCTGGACCCGACGACCTGGAGAAGAGTTGCCGCGAGTGCCACGACACGGGCGTCCCCGTCCGCACGCTCCGCCCGTCGATCCCGGAACCGGTGCCGTCGAGTCAGTTCCCGCACGCGTATCATCTGGACACGACCAAGCCTGAACTTGATCGTGGATGCCTGTCCTGCCACCCCGTCGGCAGCGGACTCCGCGACCCGCACGTCCCGGCCACCACGGCGGCCGCGCGCTCGTGTACGCCGTGTCACCAGACCCACGACAACGTCGGTGGTGGCGACTGCGACCGCTGCCACGCGAAGGACGACCCGGTCTACACCGGGCGCAAGATCGCGCGCCTGTGGCCCCGGCCCAACGCGTTCTCACACTGGAGCCGGGGGCATACCGGCGAGGACTGCAACCTCTGCCATCAAGACACCGACCAGGCGAAGAAGCTCAGCGACCTTCAGATCCCGGCCGAGCAAGACGAGTCCTGCCGCGAGTGTCACATCGCGAAGAAAGCGCGCTTCCACTGGAAGTAGGCTCCGGCGACGGGGCCGCCCCGGTGATTCACCCGACGCCAGGGTGAATCAGCGACGGGGAGGCAGGATGCCCCGGCGGCACACGACGCCGCGGAACGTGGAGCGCGCCCTGCGCAGCATCGCGTTCACGTCGCTCGAGGACACCGCGGCGCCTCGTTCGCTGAAGATGGAGGCGATCTCATCGATGGACAGACCGTCCTGGTGGTGAAGCCGCAGGAGCTCCTGCTGATCCGCCGGGATTGATCTTGACCCGGCTATGCGGAGATCCGCATAGCCGGGGCTATGCAGAGTTCGGGACTATGCGGACTTGCGTCGGCGGAGCACGTGGTCGCAGGCGTTGTGGTGCGGTGGTACTCCGCATAGTCAGAGTGCCTCGAGGAAAGCGAGGAGGCGGTCCTGGGCCTTGAACCGCACCGGTTTGCCCCCTGGGTCGTCGATCCGTCGCAGTGCGGCTTCCTTCATCGCGAGGTCGGCCTCGACGTACAGGTGGGTGGTGGCGGTGTCCTCGTGGCCGAGCCACAGGGCGATGACGGTGATGTCCACGCCGGACTGGAGCAGGTGCATTGCGGTCGTGTGCCTGACCGTGTGGGGCGAAATCCGACGTGTAGCGAGGGAGGGGCATTGCTCCGACGCCTTCTTGAGCGCGACGCGTAGGCGCTGCTCGACCCCCGATCGCGACAGACGCTTCCCCGCGCGATTGGGGAACACGGGAGAATCGGGGTTGCTGTCGATTCGTGGGAGCCATGAGCGCAGTTGCTTGGCCGTGCTCTTCCAGAGCGGGACAACCCGCTCCTTGCGTCCCTTGCCGTGCAGATGCAATGCGCAGGCGCGATCGAGGAGCACGTCGGCGACTCGCAGGCCGACGACCTCTGAGACACGCGCCCCGGTGTTGTAGAGCACGGCGAGCAGGACGGAGTCGCGCTCCCCGGTCCGTGTGGAACGATCCGGCGCGTCGAGGAGGGCCTCGACCTCCGCTCGCGAGAGGTAGCCGAGGACGGGTCGATCGAAGCGCTTGGTGCAGATGGCGAGGACGCGCTGTGCGATGGACAGCGCAGTGGGGTCGCGCACCGAAGCATAGCGCATGAAAGACCGGATCGCGGTGAGACGGAGGTTTCGTGTGCGCGGGGAGTTGCCGCGCTCGGTTTCGAGGTGGTCGAGGAACGCGAGGATCGTTGGCGCGTCGAGATCCTCGAGGGTCAGTGCGGAGGATGTGCGGCTGGTGCGCTTCTCGACGTAGTGCAGCAGCAACTCGAACGTGTCACGGTAACTGGCGATTGTATGCGCGCTGACACCGCGTTCCGCGACCAGGCGCCGCTGAAAGAAGCTCTGCAACAGCGCGGGGAAGTCGATCCGTGTCGGCGTCACGATGCGCTCTCCTGCTCTCCTGTGGCGAACCGTTTGAAGCGCTCGGAGATTACGGCCATCAACTCGGGAACCGCGGAGACGTACCAGTAGGTGTCGGTGGCTTTGGCGTGGCCGAGGTACGTCGAGAGGGCCAGGATCTTGCGGTCGACGTCCGCACCTTCCGAATGCCAGCGCAGGAGCCGGCGCACGGCGAACGTGTGCCGCAGGTCATGGATGCGCGGTCGACGCGCTCGGCCGTCGGCTGTCCATCCCAGGCGCTGCCTGAGCCTGCTGAAGGTCTTCTCGACGGCTGCGCGCGCCAGGGCCGGAGCATGGTCGGTGCAGAAGAAGCGATCGGACGGCACGATGTCGCGCCCCACGGTGCGGTGGGCGACATAGCCGGTGAGCGCTTGCGCCGTGCTGGGATGGAGCGGGACGAGGCGGGACTTGCGGAACTTGCCTTCCCGCACGGTGATGACGCCCTCACGCAGATCGACGTCGCCGAACGAGAGGTGGCGGGCCTCGGAGAGCCGAAGTCCCGTCGCGGCGAGGAGAGAGAAGAACGCTACGTAGGTCCTTGGCCGCAGCCCGCGGTGGGGGAGCAAGAGGCTGGCTTGTTCGAGGAGGGCTGCGATCTCCGCGTCGCTGTAGATGTGGGGCTGCTTGCGCTGTCGATGGCGCCCCAGGAGTCCAGCCGGCGGGACCTCGTTCGCTGGGTCGATCGCTGCACGGTGCCGCGCGAACTGCCGGACGGCCCCGAGTCGCCGGCCAGCCTGCGCGGGGTCTGGCGAAGTCGAGGATTTCGCCCAATTCACGGCGAGATCGACCGTCAGGGGACCGCGGTGTCCGATCCGGTCAGCGTAGCGGGCGAAGTCGTGCAGCAGCCAGCTCGGCGTTTCGAGCTCAAAGCCGAGCCCGCGACGCAGGGCGAGGTATTCGTCGACCAGGGTGACCAAAGTCGGTGGCATCATCGGATCGCCTCCGGCCACGGGAGAGCGACCTCGCGAAGCGCCGGCAGGTCGAGCTTGGCGTAGATCGTCGTCGTGTCGAGACATTGGTGCCCGAGGAAGTCGGCGACCTCCTTGAGGCTCGTCCCCCGTTGCACCATTCGGCTCGCAACGGTGTGCCGGAAGACGTATGCGCCCTGGAGCGGAGCGTCCACGCCTGCACGTCGCAGCACGCGGGCCACGGCGACTGAGAGTGTATGGCCAGAGATCGGCTTGCCACGGCGTGCTCCAAGGTGTTGTACGAACACCCGCCTCTCGTGGACCTGCGGCCGCTCCTCACGCAGGTAGTCAACGATCGCGCGTCCGGCCTCGCGAGGAAGCGGGAGGACTGCCCCCCGCCGCGTCTTGCGGGAACGCAACTGCACAGTTCCGCCGCGCCAGTCGATGTCCTCAAGACACAGGTCGGCGAGCTCTTGCGGCCGCAGACCGAGGGTCGAGAGACACATCACGATCGCGCGATCCCTGAATCCACACGGGGTGGACGTGTCGAACGACGCAAGAACCTGCTTGAACTGCTGCTCGCTCAGGCTTCGAGGTAGTGCCGAGAGTCGCCAGTGGGCGACGACGGGAATCGCGAGTTCGAGGCGCTCGTCGGACAGCCCCTCGACGCGCAGGAACCGGAAGAACGACCGCAGTGCGGTCCGAACCGTCTTCATCGAGCGCGGAGAGTATCTGTCCGTCATCGCACCTACGAAGCCGATGACATGGACGGAGCGCACACGGGTGGGATCGACGGGGTCGTCGCCGAGGGCACTGCGGGCGAAGAGACGCACAAGATGCTCGTAGCCGCGCAGGGTCCTTTCGCGGAGTCCGCGCGTGCGCCGCTGGTGCTGCTTGTACGCCTCGACGAGGGAGTCGAGGGTCCAGGAACGGTCGGTCATGGGGTGCTCCTTCCGGCCAAACAGGCCGGAAGGAGCATCCGGACTATGCGGAGTCCAAGAAAGGGGGCGCCCGCCGTAACCGATCAGTCAGAGTCCGCTTGCGGGCGCGGGGGGTGCGGGAAACTCCGACACTCCGCATAGTCCCGAACTGTGCATAGACCCGGCTATGCGGAGATCCGCATAGCCGGGGCAAGATCAGCCCATCGCTAGCGGACGAGCCCACGATCGCGTCGATCGTCTCCGCGTACCTGTCGTACGCCGACAGCTACTACCGCAAGGATGGTGACCCACTTCAGTCGCTTTTCCCGGTTAGCGCTGCTTGCGATCGGCGCGCCGAAGCGTGCCGGTGCTCTCCGATCCCGAGGGGAGAGCAGGCGGCGGTGGTTAACGGATCGGGCGCGCTTTCGCGCGTCTCACTCGGGGACGCACGGTGTCCGCGTGCGCATCGCCTGACGTCTCCGAGCAGTTTGTATCCGTTCAGCTTCCGCCACTTGCGCTCGGCGGATTGAGCGAGCTTGAAGACCATGGTGAGGCAGGCCATGCGTGAGCCCGCCCCTTTGGTTCGCAGGCGCACTGTCGCAAACGTCGACTCGATGGGGTTCGTGGTGCGCAGGTGTCGCCAGTGCTCGGCCGGCACCCGGCCATGAAAACGCGTGCGCGACACTTCGGAGTGTCCGCGTTGTTAGCGCCGGCGCGCGTCCTCGACGAACCCCGCGAGCGACAACACGCCCATCCGGTCTCCGGTACTCTCCCGCGGTCGGCAGCTAACCGGGGTACTTACCCTGAATGTAGTTCTCGAGTTGATCGATGTCCATCCGTTGCTCGGAGATGATCTCCTTCACCAAGTCACCGATGGAGACCACGCCGACGATCCGACGTTCGTCGTCGGCGACAGGCATGTGGCGGAACCGCTTCGCAGTCATGACCTCGAGGCAGTGCTGCACGGTGTCATCCGGGCGCGCGCAGACGACCGGGGAGGACATGATCTCGCCCACGTTCGACTCGCGAGCGGATAGCTCCTTGACGGCGAGTTGGCGAAGGAAGTCCCGTTCCGTGATCATCCCACAGGCCCGGCCATCGTCATCCAACACCACGACGCACCCGACCCGGTGCTCTTCCATGTTGACGACCGCTTCGAAGACCGTGTCTTCCGGCCGCGCCGTGTGAATCTGCGAGCCCTTGCGGACCAGGACGTCGCGTACGAAAAGCATGAGCAACTCCTTTCCGGCCCGTGCCGCCTTCCGCGTGAGCATCGGTAGTCGAGAAAACGCCAGAGAGACTCGTCAGCTCGTCAGGACACGATGACGGACCGAATTTGGGCGAATAGCGAGCGCTGGCGCCGATGATCATGCTCCCCCCGGAGCACGCGGCTTGTTGTTCGCCTTCCGTACTCCGTGCATTCCGCTCGATCGCCAGCAAGTCTCCAGGTGTGTCCCCCGGCCGGTCCCGAAGAACAGGTCGGGTTATCCACACGATCCACGCTACCAGAGGCCCGCGGTGCCTTGGGGACTGAGTGTGGCCATCCTCGTTTCGCGGAGGATTCCAGTCCTTCTTTCTTCCAGATACGCCTTCATGTCCGCCCCGAAACGAGGCTCCATGTCCTCGCCCCAACAGCGGGGCAGGAGATCCAAGCATGACTTCCAAGACCACGAAGAAGGTGCCCGCGGCGAAACGGAAGAGCCCCGCGCAGAAGGCCCGTGAGGCGCGCGCTCGGTCGTCAATCTCGATACGACCGCACCGCTCTCGTTCGTGTTCGGCGGGGCGTTCACCAATCGTCACCTTGTGGCCGCCCGGAATCCGCGCGCTACCAGGAGCTCCCTCCACAACCATTTGGGTCGCAAGAGGTTGGGGACGGGCCGGGTGGCTTTGCGGCGACACGGGGCCGGCGGTGAGGGGTCCGACGAACTTGCTTATGTGGGCAGAAGAACCCACATGTAAGCTGGTTAACTTGTAGGCTGGTTACTTATATGGTTCGGGATGCTGCCCAGTCCACGGGAACGGGCGTCAGCTGGGAGCCGGACGACGATCATCGGCTGCTGCGTCGCCTTCTCCGCCACAGCCACATCTTCAGCGCGGCGGTGCGCGAGGTGCTGGAGGAGGAGCTCCTCAGGATGGTGAGCGATCATCCCTTGAGCCTCCCTCAGTTCCACCTGCTCAAGCTGATCGCGCAACAAGGCATGCACCAGGTCGGGGAGGTGGCCCAGTTCCTTGGCGTCTCCTCTCCCGCAGCCAGCAAGAACATCGACAAGCTGGTGCGGCTGGGCCTCTTGACCCGAGCTCCGGACGAGGTCGACCGGCGGGTGACCCTCTTGTCGGCCAGCCGCAGCGGGCAGCGACTGGTAGAGCGGTATGAGGAGCTGGAGGTGGAGCGTCTGGGCCCGGCGCTGGAGCAGTTCCGGCCGGAGGAGATCCACGGGCTCACGCGTCTCCTCGACCGGCTCTCGGTGTCGTTGCTGGCTCTTGACAGGTCCCAGGGCGGGTTCTGCCTGAAGTGCGCTGCCTACTGCGAGGAGGGGTGCGCCGTGGCTCACCTCCAGGATTTCTGCCCCTACGAGAAGATCCGCAACCGGTGCCGGGGGGTCAGGGAGACCGGAAAGGAAGTGAAGTGAAACCCCACCGTCACACCGGTCCGCGGAGGTTCCACCGGACGCGAGACCGGCCCCAAGAGAGAGGCTGAACGCATGACACCACTCGAAGCCCGGACCGAGACCGAGAGAATGCTCGAGGAGCACCGTGAGCTACAGAAGCTGGTCACGGACCTTCGGACCTTCCTCAAGCGGCCCCGCCCCAAGCTGGGCGATGGGGGCGCTCACACCTGGGCCACGTCGCTAGCCGCCGACCTGGTCACTCTCCACGACCGGGTGTTCCGCCACTTCCGCGAGGAAGAGCGCTCGGGCGTGCTGGACGATCTGTGCGCGCTGCATCCCCGGGCCGCCCGCGCGGTGATGCTTCTCAAGGACGAGCACGAGGAGATCCTCACAGGCTTCCGGACCATCCTCCGCTCCGTCATGACGTACTCGGAGTCCAAGACGCCCGAGATCCCGCACCTGCGCCGCCGGACGTGGTCCATTCTCGAACAACTCCTGTGTCACGAGTGCAAGGAGACGGACTTGTTCCAGCGGTTCATCTACGAGGACCTGGGCACCTGCGACTGATTCCACGACCACCGCCGCCGAGGAGGTCAGGCGAACGGGCGAACACGACACGCTGAGCCACATGAGCACAAGACGACCGGTCAATCTGACATCCGCAAGGGTTCCGCGCGGGAAGGTGTTCGTCCTGCCCGAGCGGTGCAAGGGGTGTCGCTTCTGCATCGACTTCTGCCCCAAGGAGGTCCTGGTGGAGTCCGAGGACTCCAACGCCAAGGGCTACCGCTATCCGCTCCTGGCCTCGGGCAAGGAAGACGGGTGTATCCACTGCCAGTACTGCACCCTGGTCTGTCCCGAGCTCGCCATCTTCACCGAGGAGGACGGATGACCGCCTCTGAGCGGATCCTGACCGGCGAGCACTTCATGCTGGGCGACCATGCCTGCGCCGAAGGCGCCCTCGCGGCCGGGCTCGATTTCTTCGCCTGTTACCCCATCACCCCCTCCACCGAAGTCGCGGAGCGCCTCTCCCACAGGATGCCCAAGCTGGGGGCCTCCTTCCTCCAGATGGAGGACGAGCTGGGCAGCATGGCCGCGATTGTGGGTGCGTCGGTCGCGGGCGCTCGCGCCATGACCGCCACCTCGGGGCCCGGCTTCAGCCTCATGATGGAGAACGTGGGCCTGGCCGCCATGATGGAGGCCCCCTGTGTGGTGGTGGATGTGATGCGAGGCTCCCCCTCCACGGGGCTTCCGACGGCCGTGGGCCAGGGAGACGTCATGCAGGTGCGCTGGGGCTCCCACGGGGATTACAGCATCGTCGCCTACTGCCCCAACTCCCCCCAGGAGTGCTTCGACCTGACGATCAAGGCCTTCAACACGGCGGATCACTACCGCATCCCCACCTTCGTCATGTTGGATGAGGTCGTCGGGCACATGACCGAGCGAGTGGTCATACCGGACGCGAAGGAGATCCCGTTCTCCGGCCGCAAGCGGCCCTCGACGCCGCCCACGGATGGCCGGTTCCTCCCTTTCCAGGCGGCCGGCGACGGGGTTCCCCCGATGGCCCATGCGGGCGAAGGCTACAAGCTTCATTTCACGGGTCTGACCCATGACGAGCGTGGCTACCCGGCCCTGACCCCCGAGGCCCATGTGGCCCTGGTGAGGCGGCTGGTCGACAAGGTGCGGCTCAATGCTCCGGCCATCGTGGAGCACGAAGAGCTCATGCTCGACGACGCCGAGGTGGTCATCGTGGCCTTCGGCTGCACCTCCCGCTCGGCGCGGCGGGCCGTCCATCTGGCGAGGGAACAAGGCGTGCGGGCGGGGCTTCTGCGCCCCATCACCCTCTGGCCGTTCCCCGA
Source organism: Planctomycetota bacterium (assembly GCA_002687715.1). Classification (GTDB taxonomy): domain Bacteria; phylum Planctomycetota. The sequence continues at coordinate 15,124 of NZBC01000149.1, forward strand.
GGAGAGGGTCCGCCGCCAGCTTCGGACGAGAGGGCTGCGACGGTTCGTCGTGGCGGAGTTGAACATGGGCCAGATGTCGCGCGAGGTGGAGCGCCTGACCCAGCTTCCGGTCCTGCGCGTCAATCACCCGGGCGGGGCCATGCTTCGGCCCGAAGACATCCTGGAGGCCGTGCTCCGATGACACCCACGAAGGCCGCCGGCGCAAGCTCCCATCCTCTCGATTCCCTGTTCCGAGCCGACCGCCTGCCCCACATCCTCTGCCCCGGCTGCGGGATCGGGCCGGCGATGCAGTGCTACACGCAGGCCATGGTGGAGTCCGGGATCCCGCTCGAGCGCCAGGTCTGTGTCTCGGGCATCGGCTGCTCGGGTCGCGTGGCGGGCTACGTCAACATCGACTCCTACCACACGACCCACGGCCGGGCGATCCCCTTTGCACTGGGCGTGGCCGTGGCCCGGCCCGAGCTCAGGGTCACCGTCTTCAGCGGAGACGGGGATCTCATCTCCATCGGTGGCAACCACTTCATGCATTCGGCCCGCCGGAACGTGGACCTCACCGTCATCTGCATCAACAACTTCAACTACGGCATGACCGGCGGGCAGGCGGGTCCCACCACCCCGCCGGGGGCCAAGGCGACGACGGCCCCCTACGGGAATGCCGAGAGACCGTTCAACCTCCCCTATCTCGCGGCGGCGGTCGGAGCGACGTTCGTGGCGAGATGGACGGCCCTGCACGTCCGGCAGCTCAAGGACACCATGGTCCGAGCCCTGCGGAAGCAGGGCTTCAGCTTCATCGAGATCCTCGCCCCCTGCCCGACCGGCTTCGGCCGGCCCAACGACATCGGCGAAGGCCTGGACGAGATGAACCGCTACAGGACCCGCTGCGTCGTGAACCACAAGGCACCGCTCCACGAGCTGGACGTGGACCTCCGCGAGATCGAGGAGCCGATCGTCCTCGGCAACTTCGTGGACCGCGACCGGCCACACTATCGGCCGCCCATGATCCAGCGGAGCCCTGCGGAGGAGCATGGAACCGCCGGGGACCGCTGGGCGGCGCAGCGGCCGGCAGGGATGGAGGGCACGGAATGAGGACGGAGGTCCAGGTCGCGGGTTTCGGTGGGCAGGGAATCGTTCTGACCGGGATGCTCCTGGGGAAGGCCGCCTCGCTCCACGACCGCCGGGAGGTAGTCCTGACGCAGTCCTACGGCCCGGAGGCCCGAGGCGGCTCGTCCTCCACGAACATCATCATCAGCGACGAGCCGGTCGACTACCTGCTCGTCACGAGGCCGGACATCCTGGTCTGCATGTTCCAGGAGGCCTACGCGACGCTGCGGCCCCGCCTGCGGGAAGACGGGACCCTGATCCTGGACACCGGTCTGGTCGAACCCGACCCCGCGGACGCGCGCTGTGCGGGGCTCCCCGCGACGCAGATCGCGGACGAGCTGGGCAGGAGGATCGTGGCGAACGTGGTGATGTTCGGCTACCTCGTCGGTCACACGCGGGTGGTCAGCCGCGAGGCCGCCGAGAAAGCGATCGCCTCCACCGTGAAGCCGAAGACCGTCAACCTGAACCTGAAGGCCTTCGCGACGGGCCTCGAGAAGGCCGGGGAGTTGGTGAAGCGATGAGCGACTCGGTCCTGGTCATCGGGGGAGGGATCGCGGGCATCCAGGCCTCGCTGGACCTGGCGCAGGCTGGCGCCCGCGTGATCCTGGTCGAGCGGTCGTCCTCCATCGGCGGCAAGATGGCGGTGCTCGACAAGAACTTCCCCACTCTGGACTGCTCGATCTGCATCGAAGCCCCAAAGATGAGCGAGGTGGGGGAGCACGAGAACATCGAGATCCTGAGCCCCGCCGAGGTCGTGGGATTCGAAGGAGAGCCGGGGCGCTTCCTCGTGAGGATCAGGAAGCAGAACCGCCTCGTGACGGACGAGTGCACGGTCTGCGATCTCTGCTCCGAAGCCTGCCCTGAGGTCCTGCCTAACGAGTTCGACTCCGGGATGGCGTTCCGGAAGGCCATCTACACTCCCATCACCCAGTCCGTGCCCGGGGCCTACATCGTGGACCTCGAGCACTGTCTCAACGACCCGCCCAACTACCTCCCCTGCCACCGCTGCGTGGACGCCTGCCCCCCCCGCTGCATCGATTTCGACATGCCGCGGGAGGAGGTCGTCGGGCGAGAGGTGGCCTCGGTCATCGTGGCCGCGGGCTACGACCTGATGCCGGCGGAGCGCCTGGCGGAGTACGGCTACGGGACCCATCCCGACATCCTCACGTCCATGGAGCTGGAGCGGCTCCTGACGTCGGCCGGCCCCACCGGCGGCTCCGTGGTCAAGCCCTCGGATGGTACGCACCCCAAGAACGTCGCCCTGGTCCTCTGCGTCGGGTCACGGGACCGGCGCTTCTTCAAACACTGCTCGCGCTTCTGCTGCATGTACTCGGCCAAGCACGCCTTCCAGCTCATGGATCACGGCATCGGGCAGGTGACGGTCCTCTACATGGACCGGCGCGCCTACGGAAAGGGCTTCGACGGGTTCTGGTCGCGCACGGCCGAGGCAGGAGCCGAGTTCGTGCGCGGGCGGCTGGCTGAAGTCGGCTCCAACGGATCCGGCAACCTGACCGTGAGCTACGAGTGCACGCGGGAAGAGCGGCTGGTGAAGCGGGACTTCGACATGGTCGTCCTCGCCACGGCGGTCCAGCCGTCGGCGGGCCTCCAGGACCTCGCCCGGACGCTCGGGGTGCAGCTGGATCCCGATGGGTTCATGAGCTCGGTGGAGACCCGGGGGGGGCTCGTCGCCACGACGCGTCCCGGCGTCTACGCTGCCGGCTGCGTCTCGGGCCCCAAGGACATCCCCGACTCGGTGACGGAAGGCGGAGCGGCGTCGGTCCTCGCCCTGGGACACATCGAGAACCGGACCTGGCCCGAGGAGGAGGAGGCCGAGCCCGTGACGGGCATCGAGACTCCGCGCGTGGGCGTCTTCGTCTGTAACTGCGGTTCCAACATCGCCGGGGTCGTCGATGTCAAGCGCGTCACCGAGTACGCCAGAGCTCTCACCGGGGTCGTGTACGCCCAGGCGCAGCCGTTCTCCTGCGCGGGCAGCACCCAGAAAGAGATCGAGAAGGCCATCCGGGACAACGCCATCACCCGGGTGGTCGTCGCTGCCTGCTCCCCAAAGACCCACGAGACCATCTTCCGGACCGTCTGCCGCAGGGCGGGCCTGAATCCCTACCTCCTCGAGATGGCGAACGTCCGCAACCAGGACTCCTGGGTACACAAGAACGAGCCGGCAGCAGCCACGGTCAAGGCCATGGAGATGGTCGCCATGGCGGTGGAGAAGGCGAGGCGCTTGACGCCCATGCACCCCACGCAGCAGGCGGTCGTCCAGAAGGCCCTGGTCATCGGCGGTGGGGTGGCCGGGATGACTGCGTCGGCCGCTCTCGCGCGGCAGGGCTACGAGATTCATCTGGTCGAGAAGGAGGACCACCTCGGCGGGATCGTCGCAGACCTCGAGTTCCTGGCCCCTTCCGGCATCTCCGCCCATGAGCTCGTCGGTTCCCTCGTCGATCAGCTCGAATCGACAGGCGTCCGCGTGCACACCGCCACGACGTTGGACGAGATCGGCGGCTTCGTCGGGAACTTCACCGCCCGCCTCTCCTCCGGAGGGGAACTGAAGGTCGGTGCCGTGATCCTGGCCACGGGCGCCGAACCCTACCAGCCGACGGAGTTCGGTTGCGACGCCGACGAGAGAGTGCTCACCAACATGGACCTCGAGCGACGCCTCGCCGGCCACAACGGGGGCCTCCCCGGCGACAGAGTCACCATTGTGGGCTGCGTCGGCGCCCGCAAAGGGGACGTCGGCTGCTCCCGCTACTGCTGCGCGTCCATGATCCAGCAAGCCCTGCGCCTCGCACGTCTGGGCAAGAAGGTACGGGTGCTCTACAAGGACATCCGGACCTTCGGCCGCCACGCCGAGGAGCTCTATGAGGAGGCCTGCAAGGAGGGCGTCCTCTTCTTCCGCTACGACCCCGACGAGCCCCCGGAGGAAGCCATCCGGTTCGAGGACGGCTCGGTGGTCGTCGCCGACGAGCTCTCGGGACGGGAGATCCGGATACCCACGGACCACCTGGTCCTGGCCGTGGCGCTCACGCCCCGCGAGGACACGCTCGCGGCCCAGCTCAAGCTCGCCCGGAGCCAGGACGGGTTCCTGCTCGAGCTCCACCCCAAGCTCGGCCCGGCCGAGACAGCCTCCCAGGGCATCTACCTGGCCGGGTCCGTCCAGTCTCCCAAGGACGTGCGGGAGGCCATCGCCCAGGGCCTGGCCGCCGCCTCGAAGGCATCCGGGCTCCTGGCCAAGGACTCGATCGAGAAGGAGCCGCTCACGGCGAAGCTCGACGCGGAGCAGTGCACCGGCTGCATGGCATGCGTCCGCATCTGCCCTTTCGGGGCGATCGAGCAGATCGGCGAGGTCAAGACCGGCACGGTGAGGGTCCTCGATGCGGTCTGCACGGGTTGCGGGACCTGCGCGGCCCAGTGCAACTTCGGTGCGCTCGACATGCCCTACTTCACCAAGGAGCAGGTCCTCGCGCAGATCGACGCCGCCCTGGCGGACACGCCAGAGGAGAAGGTCCTCGTCTTCGCCTGCAACTGGTGCTCCTACGCCGGCGCCGACCAGGCCGGCATCGAGAAGATCCAGTACCCACCGTCCTCCCGGGTCATCCGCACCATGTGCTCGGCCAGGATCGAGAAGAGCTTCGTGGAGCGCGCTTTCGAGCGGGGAGCGGGGGCGGTGCTCGTCACCGGATGCCGACTGACGGAGCAGGGCTCCGACTGCCACTACAACTACGCCAACGCCAACACCGTCAAGCGCTTCAAGAGCTGGAGGAACGCCATGGCGCGGCAGGGCGTCGTCGAAGACCGACTTCAGCTCCAGTGGATCTCGGCTGCGGAGGGGAGAGAGTTCGCGGCCAAGATGGAGGAGATGCACGCGGTGGTGCAGGCGCACGGGCAGGCCCGCGAGGAGGAGGCCCGGCTATGAGCGCACAGTACGATGACGGGACCATCCTTCTCGACGACGCCACTCTGGAGAGGTTCCACCGCGCGACGGGGGGGGAAGCCTGGCCCTGCTACCAGTGCGGGACCTGCACCGCCACTTGCCCCTGGGGCCGGGTGCGCCAGGAGCCGCTCCTCGTCCGCACCCTCATGCGCAACGCCCAGCTCGGCATCGACGAAGACGGCGAATCGCTCTGGCTTTGCACGAGTTGCGGGATCTGCGAGGACCGCTGCCCGCGCGGGGTCCCCATCGTTCGCATCCTGCGTGCCCTTCGCTCGCTCGCCTGGAAGGACCGGCGGATTCCCGAGGGCCTGCCGTCGGTGCTCTGGGCGGTGCATCGGGACGGGAACCCCTATTCGCTGCCTCCGTGCGAGCGGACCCGCTGGGCCGACGATCTGGAGGTCAAGGAGTTCGAGCCCACCGACGAGATGCTGCTCTATCTGGGCTGCACCGCCTCCTACGATCGGCGCATCCAGAAGGTGGCACGGTCCGTGGTAGGCGGGCTCCGTGCGGCAGGCGTGCAGTTCGGGACCCTGGGTGCGTCGGAGCCCTGCTGCGGCGAGACCGCCCTGGCCATGGGGCAGACGGCCTTCGCGGCCGAGATCGCCGAGGCCAACGCGAAGCTCTTCGCGGCACGGGGGGTGAAAACCGTGGTCACGATCTCGCCGCACTGCTTCGACATGTTCCAGAACCACACGCCGAGGCTCGACGAGGGCTTCGAGGCGCTCCACTACACCCAGTTCCTGGCGCGGCTGGTCTCGGCTGGCCGGCTCGTGTGCCGGGGGAGCTTCCCGAGGCGGGTCGCGTTCCACGATCCCTGCTACCTCGGCCGCCGGAACGGTGAGTACGACGCCCCGCGCACGGTCCTGGAGTCGATTCCGGGGGCGGAGATCGTCGAGCTGGAGGAGTCGCGGGCGGGCGCCCTCTGCTGCGGCGCGGGTGGCGGGCGCATGTTCCTGGAGACGCCGGTCGGGGAGCGCTTCTCGGACCTGAGGGTGAGGCAGGCCGCGAACGCGGGCGCGGAGGTCCTGGCCACCGCCTGCCCGTTCTGCATCACCTGTCTGGAGGAAAGCGCCCCGCAGGTGGACCAGCCGCTGAAGGTCATGGACGTGGCCGAGATAGCGGCCCGGGCACTGGAACCGGAGGGCGCGGACGTGGAGGCGACCGCGTCGGGGAGGTAGGACGATGGCTGCGTCTCTGATCCGTCCCGAGGAAGCCCAGCGGATCTGGGTCTGGTTGGAGCACGACGGGACCTCCTTGGAGGGTGTCTCCCTGGAGCTTCTGGCCAAGGGCCGCGAGCTTGCTGACCGCTCCGGCGAGGGGCTGGTCGGGCTCCTCATGGGACACGAGCTCGATTCCCTGGCGGATGAGGCGCTCGGCTACGGCGCCGACGAGATCGTGGTGGCCGAAGACCCCCTGCTCGAGGTCTACACCACCGATGCCTGGTGCGACGCCGCCGCACAGGTCGTCCTGGAGAAGAAGCCGAACATCCTCCTCTTCGGGGCCACGCCCGACGGCCGCGACCTGGCCGGGAGGCTGGCCGTCCGCCTCCGTACCGGGCTCACGGCCGACTGCACCGACCTGGAGATCAAGACCGATGAGCCCGCGCTGATGCTGGCCGCGGAGGTGACCGGCTTCGGCGGCGGCGTCGCGGCCATCATCGCCTGCAAGGAGAACCGGCCGCAGATGGCGACGGTGAGGCCGGGGGTCTTCCGACCGGCCTTACGGAGGAGTCACGGGGAGGAGGGCGTCCAATCGCGCTGTCCTGTCCGCATCGATCCGGGACGGGTGCGGACGCGGGTCCTGGAGCGGAGGATCGGGGAAGCGGTCGACATCACCAAGGCCGAGGCCCTGGTCGTCGGCGGGCGCGGGGTCAAGGGAGATTTCGGCCTTCTGGAGACCCTGGCGGGTCTGCTGGGGGCCGAGCTTGGCGCCTCACGCGTGGCGGTGGACGAGGGCTGGATCGAGAAGGACCGCATGATCGGCCAGACCGGCTCGGTGACCCGCCCCAAGGTGGCGATCGTCTGCGGGGTCTCGGGAGCCATGCAGTTCACCGTGGGCATTATGGAGGCGGACACGGTCGTGGCAATCAACTCCGACCCGGAGGCCCCCATCTTCGAGTCGGCCGACTACTGTGTCGTTGACGACCTCTTCAGCATCCTGCCCCCCTTGATTCGAGAGCTCGAGAACTCCCGATGAACCCGGCCAGCAATAACGGTCTGCGCACCATTGTCTGCCTCAAGGTCGTCCCGAGGCCCGAGGAGGTGCGCGTCGATGCAGAGACCATGACGCTCGACCGGGCCGGCGCCCAGAGCTTCATCAATCCGCCGGACCTCAACGCTCTCGAGACGGCCCTGAAGCTCAAGGACGCCTGCGGGGGTGAGGTCTCGATCCTCTCCATGGGCCCGCCGTTCTTCGAGCCCTACCTGCGGCTGGCGCTCGCGGTCGGGGCCGACCGGGCCTTCCTGCTCTCCGACCGCGCCTTCGGAGGGGCGGACACGCTGGCCACCACCTACACGCTGGCCAAGGGTGTCGAGAAGATCGGTGCCTTCGACCTGGTGCTCTGCGGGGAGGAGTCCCTGGACGGGGCCACCGCCCAAGTGCCGCCCGGACTGGCCGAGTGGCTCGACGTGGCCCAGGTGACTTGCGCCCTCGAGATCGAGAAGGTGCCCGGAAAGCGCGAGATGCGGGTGCAACGGGAACTCAAGGGGGGCTCGGAGACCCTCTCCGTCGACCTTCCCGCCGTCGTCTCCGTCAAGGCCAACGTGAACGAGCCGCGGTTCATCGACTACGACCGCATGGAGTGGGCGCTCCAGGAGGCCCCGGTCGGCGTGTGGGGTGCCGGCGACCTCGCCACGGACCCCGAACTCACAGGCCTCGCCGGCTCGCCCACGACTGTCGCCGGTGTTCGTCAGGTCGCCACGCCCGATCGCCGGCGGAAACACCTCTCGGGCTCTGCCGGGGAGATCGCCCGAGCCCTGGCCGATCTCCTGCGCACCCAAACCGGGTCCAGGGGCGGCTGAGGGTCATGAGGCTTGCGATGCCAAGCCAGGACGGTCTCGGACATCACGATCCAGCCCTGATGTTGTGGTCCAGCGAGTTTCGGGCGACGCTTCGCGGTGAGCTCGTTGTGTGCAGGCGCTCGGCCGACCCTGTCAGTCCGAGATCATGGCCGAGCAGCGTAGCCGGAAGCCTCGTCGCGCGAACGGTTTGTAGGTCGGCCGAGCTGTTGCACACTACGCGGGCCGTGCTGACGATGTCGCCGTCGCCGTAGTCGACGTGGCGAGGGACGGGGTTGTTCCCGTCGCGGCGGCTGTGAGGCGAGGGGCGACTCTGCCCTGAATGGGCGGACACGTCACGCGGAATCAGGCACCTCGTCATCCCCGTCAGGACCCGCCCGCTCGAGATCTTCGCCGGCACGCCTCGACTCTTCGAGGACGCGTTGCGCAGCTTCCACGTGTCGGCGCGGCACCCTCAGCGTGCAACCAACGATGCCCAGCGCCTGGCCGAGCAAAACGGCGTCGTGCTTGGGGTACGCGCCCGGAACGATCACGGGTATCCCCACTGCTTCCAGATGGCTCTTGAGCATCTGCGCGATCATCGGATCATCGACGTTGGCGAGGTCGATGAACTCGTCGGGATCCGGGTTTTCGTCGGCCATGGAATGGGTCCTCTCCAGTGTTCCTCTCAATGGCGATTGCGGCTGTGGGTCCCGAAAACCCCGTCCGTGCCCACATCATAGAGGACAGTCGACCGTAGACGGACGCAAATCGCGGTGTCCAGGGCGACGTGGACGGACGTTGACCACGAATCCAGTCACTCCCTCGCGCGGAATCAGGCCGCGCGGACGACACTTGCGAGCATGCGCCTTGACGCGCTCATGATCCGCGGCGTTGCCCGTTGCCTCCAGTGCGAGAAGGACCGCGCGGTGCTTTCCCTCGGGGGAGAGGGAGGCGGCCCTCTGCGGACGGGAGCGCCCGCTTTTCGCTGCTTGGCGGACAGGACGGGGTTGGCTCGAGCGCGACGTTCTCACGCGGCGAACCAGGTCCGAGCTTCCTCGCTCTTGGCCGTGGCGACCATCACGCCGCTACCTCCCTCGGGGTGGGGGTCTTCGGGGGGGACCCGGGAGCCTCTCATGCCTTCATACTGGTTGGTCCCTTCCGACCTACACGCGCTTCTGCCCCACCCGCGGCTTCCGTCCATCACGCGCCAGCTGGGCGACCGCCGCGAATCACGGGCTACGCGCCGGACGGACGACCCGGGGCCGCAGTGACGCACGGGGCCGAGGAGCAGCCGCAGAATCCCGATCGATAGAGTGAAGTCGTGAAGTCAGAAAGTGGTGACACTGAGAGCGGGGCGGAAGCCGAGAAAGTCGAGGGAGCCCGGGCCAGCCCTGCCGCGGTACGCAGAACGCACGAAGCGGGCGTCGTAGAGGAAACTGCCGCCACGGAACACGCGATCGCGGGAGCTCTGCCAGTGCATGCGCAAGCCATCCCCCTCACGGGCCTCCCGCTCGTCATACGGTGCGTAGCCGTCCAGACACCACTCGACCACGTTTCCGTGAGCGTCATGCAAGCCAAACGGGTTCGCCTTCAAGCTACCCACCGCAGCGGTCTCGATGAACCCGTCGTCGAAGCCCTGCTCATAGTGACCTGTCGTCGGCTCATCTCCCCATCATCGACGACAGCGACGCGGGTGCGTCAGTGACGTGAAACCGTGGGGAGGATTGGTGGCGAGTACTCGTCAGGAAAGTTCAGAATGATCGTGCCTGGATGGGGATGTCCCGAAGACTGTTGAAACCCCGAAATGACAACGGCGGCTCTGGGTAGCCTGGAAGTGTTGAATCACCA
>NZBC01000150.1 GCA_002687715.1 Planctomycetota bacterium
CGTCAGAGCGGACCTGGAGGTCCGCGCTCCCATCAGAGGAGATTGCTTCACACGCTCTGGAGGTCCGAAGACTCTGCCCGCTCGACAAGGCGCGCAGTGATACCGCTGCGGCCCGGTGCAGCCTCACTGCTGCGCCGGGCGCCCGCGACCCGCGCCAAGTCGTTCGTTGGCCGCACGCCAGGCTCTCGGCACTCCGCTTGCGAAGAGGCCCGACGAATCGGTTCGTTCGGTCTCTTTTCACCCGCGGAGCGACGCCATGATCGAGCAAAAGACCCGCCCGTGGACCTTCTACGACTCAGCAACCTCCCTGTGCAGCCAATGCCTGCGACGCGTGGACGCGAAGATCGTGCTGCAGGACGATCGGGTGTGGATGCTGAAGCGGTGCGCGGTTCACGGCCGTGAACGCGTCCTCCTCGCCGACGACGCGGCGTACTGGCGCCGGGCGCGCGAGGACTTCCTGAAGCCGTCGGAGCTGCCTCGCCAGTTCAATACCGAAGTGCGATACGGATGTCCGTACGATTGCGGCCTCTGTCCTGAGCACGAGCAGCACACTTGCCTTGCCATCGTCGAGGTGACGGACGCCTGCAATCTCACGTGTCCCGTGTGCTACGCCAACAGCGGCCCCCATCGCCCGGGTTTCCGGTCACTGGACCGCATCGAGGCGATGCTCGACGCGGTGGTCGCGAACGAAGGCGAACCCGACGTGGTGCAGATCTCGGGTGGCGAGCCGACCCTTCACCCGGAGTTCTTCAGGATCCTCGACGCGGCGAAGGCCCGTCCGATTCAGCACCTCATACTGAACACCAACGGCATCCGCATCGCGGAAGAGCCCGGCTTCGCAAAGCGCATCTCGGATTACATGCCGGGGTTCGAGGTCTACCTGCAATGGGATTCGTTGGAGCCCGGCCCGCTGCGCAAGCTCCGCGGTCAGGACCTCACCGACGTCCGCGGCCGTGCGCTCGACGCACTCGATGAAGTCGGTGTCTCAACGACGCTCGTGGTCACGGTCGAACGCGGCACCAACGACCACGAGATGGGTGACATCATCGACCACGCCCTCACTCGTCGCTGCATCCGTGGCGTCACCTTCCAACCCGTCCAGGCCGCCGGGCGCCAGAGCGGCCACGACCCCGAGCGGCACCGCCTCACCCTCACCGAGGTCCGGCGCAGGATCCTCGAACAGACCGGAGTCTTCGCCGACGAAGATCTCGTCCCCGTCCCCTGCCACCCCGACAGCATCGCGACGGCCTATGCGATCAAACACGCGGGCAAGGTCACTCCCCTCACCGGCCTCATCGACCCGGAAGTCCTCCTCACCGGCAGCCGCGACACCATCGCCTTCGAACGCGACCCGGCTCGCCGCCACCGTCTCCTCAACGCCTGCTCCACGGGCCACTCCACGAGCAGCGGCGCCAGATCCCTCGCCCGTCTTCTCTGCTGCCTCCCCCAGGCCCTGGTTCCAAAGTCCCTCGGCTACGAGAACCTCTTCCGCGTCATCATCATGGACTTCCTCGACGCCCAGTCCTTCGAGCTTCGGGCGGCGAAGAAGACCTGCGTCCACATCGTCCACCCCGAAGACCTCCGCCTGATCCCGTTCGATGCCTACAACCTCCTCTACCGCGACGGCCTGGAGGCGAACGTGCTGGAGCCGTTGCGGGAGACGTACCGTGTCTGAGCGCGCGCTTCATCTCGCAGGCCGCACGATGGGACGTGGTCGACGCTTCCGAAGACGCATCAGCCGCGGGCAGATCCACCGCGTCAAGGCGACGAACGGCGTCACGTTCCCGAACTCGATTCTGCTCGGAGCCGTCTGGGGATTGGTGCTCAACCTGGCCGCTCTCTTCAGCCTCGTGCTGGTGGGCCTAGTCCTGCCCATCCTGTTCCCGGGAGCCACCCAGCTCCTGTATCTGCTACCCATCGTCGTGGCTGCAGGTCGCCAAGGACGCCCTCGTTTCATCGCCGGAATCATGATCGCGGCAGCGCTGACGATCTGGTTCAACGTGTGGCTTCTGTCCATCAGGATTCCGATCTATGGACCCTGAGGAATCCAGCGGGGGCAACAAAAGAGGCCCCCGGACGCATCCGGGAGCCTCGATAGCTGGCGGAGAGACAGGGATTCGAACCCTGGGTACGGTTGCCCGTACACACGCTTTCCAAGCGTGCTCCTTAAACCACTCGGACATCTCTCCGGGTGTATGGCGGAGAGGCAGGGATTCGAACCCTGGGAACCCCAAGGGGTTCACCGGTTTTCGAAACCGGCCCGTTCGACCAACTCCGGCACCTCTCCGGGAGTGAGCGGAATCCTATGAACGGCAGAGCGGGTCGTCAACGACGAACGGAAGCCTTTATCCCGAAAGGCCTTCCAGAGGATCCCCCCCGGGCCCCGAGTCCTGACCGTTCCCGCCGACCTGGGTTCGCCTGGCCTTGAAGAACTCCTTCAGGAGGTGACCGCACTCTTCGGCCAGGACGCCACCCTCGGGCTCCACCCGGTGGTTGAATCTGGGCTCGCGGACGATGTCGAGCACGGAGCCGCAGGCGCCCGCCTTCGGATCGAAGGCCCCGAAGACCAGCCGCGGCAACCGGGCGAGGACGATCGCCCCCGCGCACATGGCGCAGGGCTCGAGCGTCACGTACAGGACGCACTCCTCCAGTCGCCAGCTCTCGAGGTGACCCGCCGCCGCGGTGATGGCGATCATCTCCGCGTGCGCCGTCGGGTCGTGGAGCATCTCCCGCTGGTTGTGACCGCGACCGATGACGCGACCACCACAGACCACGACCGCACCGACCGGGACCTCGCCATCTTCCGCCGCGTCGCGCGCTTCCCGCAGCGCCTGGAGCATGAACCGATCGTCGTCGTTCACTACCGACCCCCGCCGTCATCATCGTCGTCGTCGTCGGGACCTTCCTGGGCCTCGCGTAGATCGATCCCGTCGACGGACGGGTCCGAAATCGCCGGACCGCTGGACCCGCCACCCGTTGACGTCGTGCTCGCATCGCGGCTCGGCGCCGCACCCGCACCGACGCCGTCGTGACCGGGCGTCGCCGTCTTGAGGATCGCCTCAGGGGCCACGGTCTTCAGATGCAGGTCGCGCTGCGGGTACGGGATCTCGATACCGGCCTCGCGAAACTTCGACAGGAGAGCCGCCCGCAGATCGCCCGCGATCTTCATGCGGTTGTCGCCCATCTTCGCCCAGAACCGCAGCGAGAAGTCGAGCGCATCGGCCCCGTAGCCCGTGAAGTAGATCGATGGCCCGGGCCGCTTCAACACCTGACCGTGCGCCGTGACGACAGCCTTGATGATGTCGTGCACCTCGCGCGGGTCGGAGTCGTACCCGACCCCGATCGGGATCGTGGTCCGGAGCAACGGCGACCCGGCCGAGCGATTGATCAGCGTGCCCGTGACGAGGTCCGCGTTGGGGACGACTACGCCGATGTTCTCGAACGTCATGATCGTGGTCGAACGCAGGTTGATCTTCTCGACCGTGCCCGTCTGATCGCCGATCACGATCTGGTCGCCCACCTTCAGCGGACGTTCCACGAGCAGCATGATCCCGGAGATGAAGTTCGTGACGACGTCCTTCAGCCCGAACCCGATGCCGACCATGAGCGCCGACAGCACCCAGGCGATCTGATCCCCGTCGACGCGCAGGATGTTCAAGCCGATGACCACGCCGATCCAGACGAGAACGTACGAGGTCAGCGTCAGCACCGCGTAGCCCAGGCCCTGGTCGAGCTTCGTGGCCGGCAGGACCACGAACCGCATCCAGCGCCGGTAGTGCCGCAGTAATACGATCGTGGCCCAGAGCGCGAGGCCTCCCCACAGCAGCCCCTTCCCGGTCAGCCGGCCGCCCTCGCCGAACATGGGCGCGTCCATGAACGACCAGTCCATTTGCCGCCAGATGCCCGCCAGCACGATGAAGAGCGGCAACGCCACGACCAGCCGCAGCCCGACCCGCGCCAATCGGTCGTAGAACTCCCGGCGGCCGTGAGCGAGGAACTGCTCCTCGTCCTCGAAGTCCTCGCGAAGCGTGACCTCCGAGAAGTCCCGCTCCGGGAGCATCTTCCGCATCACCCAGCGGTAGATGAACCAGGAAACTACGATCATGCCGATCGTGGTGAGGAAGTTCCCGCGGAAGTAGTGCACCGCCTCGCGGTAGCGCAGGCTGTTGAGGACGAGGAGGAAGATGACCGCCGCGAACGCCAGCGGATACACGACGAGGATCAGGGTCTTGATCGCCGCCGCGAGGTGTCCCTTGCCCCGGATCATGCGCCGGATGACCGACGGCCGGAACAGCCCGACGAGCAGCAGCACGGAGAACAACGTCGTGTAGACGAACCACCACAGCTCGACGAAACCGGGGTTGTACTCCTGGTACGAGATCGACATCAGCAAGCCGACGGGCACGAATACGAGCGACAGGTTGAGCAGCCATCTCCCCGTGCGCGTGATCGTCGCCGCCAGCTTGTTGTCGACGTCGATGAGCCGGTTCCGCGTGTCCGTCGGGTGGAAGAGCACGTCGAGCAGGACCCGCAGGAAACGGTAGGCGAACGGCGACAACGCGAATACCGCGACCGGCCCCGTGGCCCACGGCCACACCCCCCACACCGCGCACAGACCGCAGTAGAACACCGCGATCATGAACACGAATTCAGTGCGACGGATGCCGGCGACCAACACCTGGAGCAGCCCCGACTGGTCGCCGTCGCGCGTCTCCAGCCATGAGTAGGTCGCGGGCAGTTTGCGGTGGGTGAACCAGAGCAGGAAGCCCATCAGTCCGACCAGAATCGCCATCGCGATGACACGCGAACGATTCTGTTCCGACTCCACGGCGGCGCGCCACGCGCCAAACGTATCCGAGAACCCGTCGGTGGTGTTGTCCGGCAGACGCTGCGCGTCGGAGAACGCTTGATCCAACGCGGCGCGCGTGATGAGGCTCTCCTCCCGGGTCCACAACAGGCGCGCCTGCATCTTCGCGATGAACTCGGTGCAGCTATCGATGTTCGTCGCGAGCTTCTTCGATTCGAGAAGGGTGTCGGTACGGAGCTTGCCCGCTTCCTCCTTCCAGGCGGTGAGCGCGGCCTTGTACTGGACCGTGCGCTCATCCCAACTCTTCTCCAAAAGTGAGCGGTCGGGGGCGTTCGCTTCTTCAGCGGCCTGCCGCGCAGCCTCGCGCCGTGCCTGCCAGACGCCGCGCTCGTGCTCTCTCAGACGACGCTCCGCCTCCTTGTACGATCGGCGCGCACCGACCCGATCCTGTCCGAGCTCACGATACGCGGTCTGGAGGGCTACGAGTGCTTCCTCTGAGGACCGGATGCGAGTGCGAAGCTGGCCGGTCGTGAACTCGAACTCCTCGTCAGCGAGATCGCCACCGAGCTCCCCGACATCCTGGATGCAGAAGTGCAACACCCCGACCGAGACCCGGTTCTTCCACCGCGCGAGCGCCCCCTTGCTAGCCAGAGCCGCCGCGTCGGCGTCCAGCTTCTCGAGCTGCATCTGATAGAAGGGCTTGGCCCAGGGCTCAGCCCCTTCGAGATCGGCCTGGACGCTCTCGCGATCGAGCGCACGCACCCGGTCCGCCTCAGCGTTCAGCTCCTCCAGGCGAGTCTTGATCCGAGTCGTTTGCGTTTCGGCGATCGTGACGCCGCTCTGGGCCCGAGCGAGCTGGGCCTCGACGAGCTTGATCCCCGCCTCGACCCGGCTGCGATCCATCTCTCGTTGCAGCTTCTCGTAGGCGATCTCCTGCTGGAGAAAGACCAGCCCCTGCGCGTACGCCTGCTCGCGCGCCAGTCGCCGAACGTTGGCGTCGGTGACCTCGGCCGCCTGGTCGGTGACTTTCTTCTTCGCGGCCTCCCAGGCAGCCCGGGCCTTTGACGTCGCATCGCCGCGACTGGCGACAAGTCCGCTACCATCGCTCCTGCGCTTCTGCCATTCCGCCTGCTTCGTCTCGAGGCTCTTCACCGCCGTGCGACGTTTGTCCAGCTCTCCGCTGATCCTCGTCGAGAGCTCGGTCGCCTGGGTCGGATCAGAAACTCCATCGACCTCGGCGAGCGGAACCGGCGGCGCCGGATCGCCGGCACCCTGGACCTGGGCCAGCTGCTGGTTCAGGGCGTTCTGCGATTCGACCGTGGACTTCCGCAACTCGCGCGCTGCGGTCACGGCGTCCAGCTGCACTTTCAGCGCTTCGAGCAGCTCCTTGCGGGTCGGCGACTCGGCCTCCTTGCCGACCACCGCCTGCGCGTTCTCGATCTGCTGCTCCAGCTTGTCCAGGCCAGCGAGGTCCTTGGGGAGGGCGCGGGACGCGAGCGGGAGATTGAGCAGGGTCTCCTGTCCAGCCGCAGTGGCCGCGAGGAGAGCGAGCAGAACGAACGGAAACAATACGCGCGGGTGCTTCATCGTTGACACATCCCACGATTGGGGACCGATCGGGGGGGATGGTAGCATCCTCCGTCGAAGCCTCCCCGATCGTCTCCGGTCCTTCTTTCACAGGACATCCATGGGTCGCGCCGAGCTGATCATCCTCCTCTCCATCGTCCTCGTCGGAGCGAGTGCGTTCGCACTGGAAACGCTCGATCACGAGACGGTGCGCATCGTCGGCATCGGAGCCTGCCTCCTCCTGATCAGCCTGATGGTGGTCGGGATGGTCTATCGGGGTCGCGTCAGGCGGCGCCGGACCCTGGCGGCCCGCCGGGAAGGTGCGAGCGACGGCGCGACGGCTTCCTGATGATGATCCGCAAGCTCCTGGTCCTGCTGGCTGTCGCGGCGACCGCGAACCCGCAAGAGCTCCCCCTCACCATCGTCCCCTCGCCCCAGCAACCGGCTGCCCCGGCCCTGGCCCGCGGCGGAGTCCCGGTCCCGTTGTCGGCGAACATCCGCCAGCCCTGGCACGTCGAGGTCAGGGACGGACTCGGCAACGTGATCCCGGCCGGCATCCGCGTCGTGGCGCGAGGCCCCGAGACGAAGGGCCGCAAAGGCGCCGCGCGTTGGCTCCTGGTGTCGGTGCCTTACGGCGGGGCCTCCCCCGCCGGCATGCGCCTCGTGGTGACGCCGGATGGCAAGCGTCGCCGTCCCAAGTGGCCCGCGAGCGGGAATCCGGCGCGGGGTCTCGCCCATGACGGACTCGAGGTGCGGCTGGGCAACGGCACCCCGACCCTGATCGACCACGTGAGGATCGGCGGCCACGTGGTCATGAAGCGCGTGGTGCTCCGGTTCGAGGACGAGGCCGGAGAGCCCCAGGCATTCCGACCCGGCCCACCCACAGTGGAGGTCCACGACGAAGTCGAGGTGCGATGGCGATGGCGCGCGACGTTCCCCGACGGGCTGCGCGCCACCGTACGCCTCACCGCGACCCGGGGAACTCCCGTCCTGCGCGTCACCGTGCGGATCGAGAATCCCGGACCCTGCCCGTTCGGGAAGCCCGGCGGCGTGCGGTACTTCAAGCACCTCTCGCTCGACACGGCAACGGAAGCGGCTGGCCGGGGCGCGTTCGACGGACGCACCCCGAAACCCCGGGCGCTCCCGTTACGAGTCGAGCTCACGCAGATCGACCGCAAGGTCAAGAACTACGAACGGAACCTCGTCTTCAAGTCCTCCTCACCGGACGGCGAGAAGCGCGGCCTCGTCCACCGCGGCGCGGTCGCGTGGATCGGCGCCGACCGAGGACTCGTCGTCGCGCGGCGGCACGCCGGGTTCGAACCCCCCGCGCGGTTCGTCGTCTCGGCGAAGCAGGTGTCTTTGGGTTTGCTCCCGCGCGGCGAATCGGGACCGCATTTCGCCGGCCAGTTCGGGCGCCCCGGCGGCGACCCGTCCAAGATCGACCCGCGCAGCCTGAACGCCTACCGGCTGGAGGGGGGACGCTGGAAGTCGTTCGAACTGGCGCTCCTCCCGCTCGCCAGCCCCCCGACCCCCGTCCACCTCGACGCGCTCGCCCGCACTCTCGAGTCTCCGCCGCTCATCAAGGTCGCGCCGGAGTACGTCACGATACTCGGCGAGCCCGGCGTCACGTTCGCACCGTTCCAGAGCAAGAAGGGCGATCCCAGCGTCCGCCGCTTCCAGCGCCTGCTCGAGATCCTCGTCGACGACCGGGCCGCGGACCCGTTGAAGTCGTACGGACGCATCGGGCTGCCGGAGCTGCTGCGCCGCGGCGGCACCTACCACACGACGACGCCCTATGGCTGGTACAACTTCGGCGACATCCCGTGGGGCAGCGGGTACTGCTCGCTGCACTACGACTGGGTGCGCACGATGATGTGCGCGTGGCTCGGGAGCGGCGACCGGCGGTTCTTCGACCAGGGCGTCCTGATGGCCGCACACCAGCGCGACCTCGACATCGTCCACACTCAGCCGGCCGACCAATGGGCCGGGGGCCAACGATTCGAGAAGGGGTGGTGGCACGGCAACGCGTACATCCCGGTCCCCAGCCACCACTGGTTGACCGGGCTCTTCCTCCACTGGGTCATGACCGGTGATCCGGGGACGCGCGAAACGCTCGACGAGGCCGGCGACTACCTGATGCGTCAGAAGACCCACGCGTGGTCGGGGCTGTACGGCGCCCGCCAGATCGGCTGGCCGCTCGACAACCTCATCACGATGTGGCTGATCGACGGCGATCCCCGCTACCAGCAGCGCGCCCTGGCCACGCTCGAGAGCTTCGAGTCGTTCGAGAAGAAGTACGGCGGCAAGGGCTACGCACTCCAGCCCCGCAGCAAGAACGCGAAGCGCCCCGACATCACGGTCTGCTGGCAGCACGCGATCCTGCTGGCGGCGGGTTGTCGCTACGTCTCGCTCACGGGCGACCAGACCCCGGTGCCGCTTCTGAAGCGCGTGACCCGCCACCTCGTGACGCATCACGTCATCCGGGCCCAGGGCCGCCGACCCGCCCACGTCTGGGAGTGGTGGTCGCCCGGCTACCACAGCCGCCCCTCGATCCACCTCAGCTGGTTCGTGCAGGACGCCCTCTCGCGTGCGGCCTACCTGTTCAACGACCACGAGACCTGGACCGTCGCCAAGGAGCTCTTCGACGGCGCGTCCCGGTTCCATCAGGGCATCCCGAAGAACGCCAGCGTCGGCGACCAACACACCTGGTCACCCATCGGCGCCCGGATGATGGGATACCCGACCACCGAATCGAAGATCCTCGGCCAGATCGGTCGCATGGGGATGGCGCATCCCTGGTTCCGGGCCAGAATGAAGTAGTGCCACAGATCCAGTACTCGCTCCGGTTCGCTCCCGTCATCTTCGTCCTCGTCCTCTCTGGCCGCCTCCTGGCCCAGGACCCGCCGGCATTGACGCTCGACGGAAAGCCAGTCGACGCCGCCGCGCTCGACGCCCTGGCGAAGACCGCCCGGGCCGCCCTCGAGAACCTCAAGCAGACGCCGCCCGCCGATGCCGATGCCGCCAAGGCCCGCCGGGAGCGGCTGGAGCGCGAGCTCGGGCTCGTCCAGCGGGCGAAGGCCACGCTCGAACGTCTGGCGAGCTCTGCGAAACGGGAAGCCGACCTCCAGCGAGAGATCCAGGCGGCGACGGCAGCGGCGAAGGCCGCCCGGGCGGCATCGGAGGAGCCCCCGAAGTTCGTCTCCATGACCGAGGAAGAGCTGAATGCGATCGTCGCCGCCGAGAAGAAGGCGCTGTCCGAGAAGTCGCGCAGCGCCGCCACGCTGACCGCCGCCGACACCCACATCGCGGGTCGCACGAGTGCATTCGAAGGGGTCGCCCCCGCCATCACCAAGGCGGACGCTGCGCTGGCCGCCGCCCGCAAGGCCCTCGAGGGCGTGTCGGACCCGGGGGTCCAGGCTCAACGCCGGCATGAGATCCGGTTGGCCGGGCTCGGGGTCGGCGTCCTCGTGCTGGAGCGCGACCACCATCCGCAGCTCTTGAAGCTCGACACGCTCGAACGCGACCTCGCGCGCCTGAAGGACCAGATCGCCACCGCCGAATCGCGGACGGCGGCGGTCCGGCTCAAGGCCGCGCGCACCGCGCGCAGCGAGACGCTCGCGGAAGAATCGGCGGCGGCGAAACGCAAGGCCGACCGAAAGAAGGCGGACGCGGAGGCGGCACGGCTCAAGGATCTCCCCGTGGCCCAGGCGACGTTCACGCTCCAAGGGCTCGTCGCGTCCGTCGACGCGGCCGGCAAGACCGAGGCGGCCACCCTCGAGCGCCTCACCCGCATCGTCACGACGCTCGACGAGGCCATGGTGTCCATCGCTCGACGCAACGACATCGTCCAGAAGCTCTTCCCCGCCGGAGCGGACCTCGACGAGTGGAAGCTCGCCGCCCTGATCGAGGAGCGACGGCGCCTCGAGGCCGCCCAGGACCGCTTCGATTCGACGTTGAGCGAGCTCGCGTCGGACGTCGAGACCAGACGCCGCGAGACGCTGAACACTCGAAACCGCCTCGAGAACCTCGACGCCCTCGTGGACCCCGGCGGCGGGCCGCGGACACGGGAGATGTCGAGCTTCTACCTGCGAGGATTCGACCTCGACCAGGATGCGTTCCTCGACGCGTGCGCTGCTTTCGACGGGGGGGAGCCGAAAGATCGCCGGCTCTTCAACTCGAGATTCGAAAGCGCCATCGAGAACTTGCAGAAACACATCGAGGGACGCACCCGGCGGCTGTCCGAGACCGAGAAGTTCCTCGATCAGTTCGACGCGCTGGCGCGCTCCATCCAGGTCGCCCTCGACGACCGGTTGCGACACCTCGACTCGATCTCGTTCTGGCTGCGGGTGCCGCTCCCGCTGGGTGGGGCCGAACGGGCGGCGGCGATGACGGAGCTATCGGCGATTGGCGGCGCCGCCGGTGGCGTCGTGGCGCACCTCGACGTCGCCTTCCCGACCTGGGAGGACCGGGCCGGGGGACGGACGGGGCTCCTGGCCTTGATCGTCGGCTGGATCGGGCTCGCGCTCGTCGGCGGTCGCGTCCTGCAACGCCGCCGGCGCGCAACGACGCAGATCCCCGCGGTAGCCGAGGTGCCGGGGACTCCGCACCGGATCTTGCCGTGGGCCGCCGGCCGGCTCGCGACCCCGGTGCTGCTCGCGCTGGGAGGGTGGCTCCTGGCGCAGTCCGCGCCCGAAGAGCCCGTCGCCGATCTGCTCCTCGCCGTCGCGGCCGCGCTGCTCGGCGCGCGCTTGACCACGACCATCGCCGGCGCCTTGTTCGGTTGTCCCGGACAGGTCGCCGCCGTCAGCTGCGAGCAACGCACCGCGCACGCAGCCCACCGGTTCCTTCGCCTCACCGGTATCGCTGCGTCATGCCTGCTGCCCGCAGCGTGGCTGCTCGAACGCCAGGGGGCCCCCCGGCTGGCACTGCTCGTGCGACTCCTGGTCGGGATCTGGTGCGTCCTGTTGTCCGCGTGGCTCATCTTCCGACGCGACGTCCTGGCCGTGCTCACTCCGCGTCGCGGCGGACTCGTTACCCGGACGATACGGGTGCTGATGCCGTACGCCTGGCCGGGCAGCGTCGCGTTCTACGCCGCGGTGATCTCGCTCTGCCTGATGGGCTACCGTCACGCCGCCTGGCACTACGGCTCACGGCTGTTGTTCTGCGGCGCCGCCCTCATC
>NZBC01000151.1 GCA_002687715.1 Planctomycetota bacterium
CTTCTCCACCATCGGGGCCGCTTCAGGGCTCAACTTCGTGAATGGCGGCACGACGTCGGTCAGCAGCGTTGGCACGGACGGGATCAACCTCGTCACCTTCGCCAACACGGCGACGAACGTGGCGGCCGTGGGGGGGGCGACCGCAATCTCGATCATCTCCTTCAGCACGACCACGGGCACCATCTCGGAGACGGACATCCTCTTCAACCCGGCCACCAGTTTCTCGACCACCGGCTCCGCCACTGAGCAGGACGTGGAGTCCGTCGCGTTGCACGAAGGCGGGCATTCCGTCGGCCAGAATCACTCGCCGCACACCCACGCCACCATGTTCCCTTTCGGCGCTGCGGGTCGCACGAACCTGCGCACCCTCAGCGAGGACGACCGCGCGGGGCTGCGTACTCTCTACCCGGGCGCCACCGGCGCGCTCTTCGGGACGGTGACGGGACTCGTCCAGCGTTCGCCGACCCAGCCCGTTTTCGGGGCCCACGTGGCGCTGCAGAACGCCATCACCGGGCAGGCGACCACCGGCGGCGTGACCTTCGCGGATGGGACCTTCACCATCGAGGGCGTCCTACCCGGCGTCTACAACGTCTACGTCGAGCCCCTCGACGGGCCGTTTCCGGCCGGGTCCCTCGGCGGAGGCATCTGGAACTCCGCCAACTTCGACACGACCTTCCGGACGACGGTCGTGGGGGGGACGGCCACTCCTCTCGTCATCGGCGTCACGCTTGGCGCCACGAAGAACGTCGGCGTCATCACCGTCGGGGGACCCGCCCCCACCCTCAACGTCACGGCGGCCGGTCTCAGCAACAGCCCGAACGGCTTCAGCTCGCTGGGCGGGATCTCGGCTCCTCTCACCCCCCCCTACACCCAGTTCTTCGTGGTCGCGGGGCCCGGGCTGAACACGCTTCCAGACAGTGCCTTCAGCCTCGACGGGCCGTTCTGCTCCATCACCGGTGCGAGCACCTTTTCCGGAATCTCCGGCAGCGTTGGTTTCAAGCTCTTCCCGATCTCCGTCGACGCCGCGACTCCGCCGGGGGGCTACACGGTGCGCGTGCAAAACGCAGGCGAGGTCGCGTTCATGACCGGCGTGATCGACGTCCTGCCGGCAGCCATCCCCCTCCCGTACACCCAGCCCTACCTCGTCGCGTGCAACGGCAGCACGGGCCCGGTCACGTTGTCGGCGAATGGTGTGCCGGCCATCGGGAACGGTGCCTTCAGTCTGACGGCTTCGGGAACGCAGGGAGGCCAGCTCGGCTATCTCTTCATCTCACTGCTCCCCGACAGCCTGACCCTCTTCACCGGGTGCCGAATCGGGGTGGACCTCACCAACCTCGTCTTCCCCTTTCCTGGCTTGACCTTCGCTCTCAGCGCCGCGTCGACCACGCTCCCGACGCCGATTCCCAACGACCCCGGGCTGGCCGGAGTCGACCTGTTCGTCCAGTTCATCGCCGCGGATCCGGGTGCAGCCCCCTTCGGCATCGGGGTCTCCAACGGGGTCGCTGTCCACCTGCAGTAGTGCGGAAGCGGATCTCCTAAGGCATCGTCGACGAAAGCGAGTTCAGTGCGCCGATGGTGAAGAACCCGACGTGGTACGGGTTCTGCATCTCGAGCGCACCGTTCTGCGCCCAGAGCGGGATCATCGCGCGGAAGCGCATCGGTTGGAGAATCGAACCCGCCCAGTGGAGTTGGATGAGGTTGGGGCCGCCGGAGAACCTCAGGTCCGCGTTGACCGCGCCGTTGAGGAAGAAGTAGGCGTTCTGGCCGCGGATGGGGTTCGGCGGAAGCCCACCGCCGGGGCCGCCGCCGTTGGTGGACGGCGCTGCGATGGCGACCGCGATCGTGATCGGGTTGGAGAAGATGCCGTCGGGCAGGAATCCGGGGAAGCCCTCGAGGCCGGGCGCGCCGAGGTCGGTTAATCCGGGCGGGCCGCCAAACGGGTCGGTGGAGATCAGCGACACGGCTTGTACGTCGACGTAGAGCCCTTCCGAGATCGCGGAGTGGAACGCTTCGCTGTCGAGGAAGCACGTGGCTTCGACCAGGCTCGGCGCTTGCAGCATGACGGCGAGTCGGGCGAGAGCTTCCGACGAGATGGTCTGCGAGTTGCCCATCGGCGACTGGTCCCAGAGCGTCCCTTCCCACACTGCTCTCATCGTCTGCGCGGGAATGCTCGGGTTGAGGGTCCAGGCGTCGGGGCGCGCGTCCCACAGACGTTCGTGATGCTCATCCGGTTGACCGTCGTCGAGTATGGGTACGTACCAGTCGCGCACCGCCTCGGAGGTGAGCACGCCCTGCGTCATGAGCCCGTTGAACACGAACGTCCAGAAGAGGCCTTCGTCGACCACGATATCGGGCTGTCCAACCCAGCCGGGATAGAGGTTCGCGGCCGGGACAGGAGCCTTTGGGTCGAGCCACGGATACTCGGCTTTCAGCGCGAGTGCGAGCGGTGACGTCGATTGGATGTAGGTGCGGAACAGCAGCGTGACCCAGGCCTTCTTGGGATGGCGGACCTGAAGGCGGAACGACCAGGTCAGGCGCGGGAACGTGCGGGTCGGAGCCTGCCACTCGTACTGACCGCCACCGACGTCGAGGACCTCTGCTTCCAGCGTGGCCAGGCCCGGGTCCGGATAGCTGACGTAGGAATCCCGCTCCGTCCAGGTGTGCCCCCAGCCGGTGCCGGAGACGGTGTTGCAGCCGTTCTGGGCCTGGACGATCGCGGTCGTGAGTGCGAGCAGCGCGAGGGCGAGCTGAAACCGCTTCATGGAGCGTCGCTCCGAAAAGGCCTGGGAGGTCTGGGTTTGCGCCCGATTCCGGGCTGCAGGGGCAGGCGGGCCCGGAATCGAATCAACCAGAGGGGCGAAGCCCGGGCCGGGATGCAACGCACCCACCCGGATTGCGGGGGGCAGGTCTAGGGAACGACGGTGGTGACCGTGCCCACCTGGCTCAGCGCCGCTGTGAGCGGGCTGACTGCGTGCACCGGCCCCGGAACGGTACCCAGTGGGGGGAACACCGAATGGCGGAGCGGGGAGGCCATGGTCGCCGCGGTCGTGACCGGGACCGCGGGGAGGAGTCCGTTGGACCCCGTGAACCGCAACTGGCCGCCCACCATCCCGATGGCGGAGAACAGGCTGCGCACGCCCGGCTGGACGGTGCTCAGTCCCGGGCCGCCGTTGGTCGCGGGTGATGCGATCGCAACCGCGATGGTGATCGGGTTGGAGAAGATGCCGTCGGGCACGAAGCCCGGGAAGCCCTCGAGCCCGGGCGCCGAGATGTCCGTCGCCCCCGCGGGGCTGCCGTTCGGGTCGGTCGAGATCAGGCCGACCATCTGCACGTCGACGAACATCCCCTCGGTGAGCGCGGTCTGGAAGTCGGGGCTGTCCATGAACGTGTAGGCGGCGACCAGGTCTGGTGCCTGCAACAGGATCGCCTGCCGCATGATCGCCTCGATATTGAACATCGTGCTGTCGCCGCCGGGATTCTGATCGCTCAATGCGCCGCGCCAGAGCGCGCTCATGCCGGGTCCGATGCCGTAGCCACTCTGGTCGGCGAGCCACCCCTGCGGGGTCGCGTCCCACATGCGGGTGTGGTGCGAGTTCAGCGGGTTGGCCGGCATCTCTTCGAGGATGGGCACGTACCAGTCGCGGACGCCCTCTTGCGTCAAAGCGCCGGTGATCGGGTCGATCACGCCGTTGAAGATGAAGAACCAGAACAGCGACTGATCGATGACGACGTCGGGCTGGCTCGCCCACGGCGGGTACAGGTTGCCGGCGGGGATCGGACTCGGGAGGTCGAGCCACGGGTATTGCGAACGCAACGCCGTCGCCGTTGGCGACGTGCCGCCGACGTAGGCCCGGTAGAGCAGCGTGCACCACGTCTTCTTGGGTGCGTTGAGACGCATGCGCGCCTCGTAGAGTCCGAGCTCATCCCCGAGGGTCGGGCAGAACCACTGGGGACCCATGCCGACGTCCGCCTCGACCTCGAGGATGGCTTGGTTGCCGGTCGGCGAACCGCATGGTGTGGGAGAAGGGCCCTGGGCGAACATCGATCCGACGACGGCGACGCAGGCCAACGGCACGAGGAGAAGGCGTTCCAGGCTCATGGGGCAACGACCAGGTTGGAGGGTCGGGGCGGGAACAGGCCCCAGCCTGGGATTCTACGCTTCCCGGAGGGCTCGAAACGAGGTCAATCGCTCGAGGTCCCGGACTCCCGAAGTTCCGGAATACGTGGAACCCGACCCCCGTCGTGCATGCACCCCGAGATCGCGGTCCAGATCACTCGTTGATGATCGTGTATTTGCCCGAAGCCAGCGGCACGAAGCTCAGGGTCGTGTGCGAAAGGTCGAAGACCGTTCCCCCAGCTACGTTGAACATCTCATAGGCCGCGGCCACGGACGGGTTCGCATGCCAGCACAAGGTGGAGAGGTCCGTGGGGCCGGCGATCGAAAGGTTGTTGCCGGGGCTCAGGCCGACGAGGCCGTCGACCGCCGTGATCGTCTCCCAGTCGAGACGCACGTGTCCGTCCGCAAACAGCGTGCAGTGTGCCGTGGATGCGTCGAGGAGCCCGTACTGCGGCACGCTGACCCAGCTCACGCGCACCCACGCTCCGCCCGGATCCTCGCGGACCTCGACGGCACCGCCAGCGTTTGGATCGAGGTCGTCCCAGAACACCGCGATGGATGCTTCTTCACCGAGGAAGTCGACGGCGTTCTCCACTGCTAGCGGGTCGCCGCCGCCGAACGAGATGCGGCCGTTGCTGCTGATGTGCAGCGGGTTCCACGTCGTGCCATAGAAGTCGAACGCCATCGCCTGCATGAGGTGCGGCGTGACCTCGTCGTCGTCCAGCGTGAGTGTCGTGAGATCACCGCCGGAGACGGCCGCCGGATGCACGCCCTGCACGGTAAGGTTGCTGACGTTGACGAACGAGGGCATCGTCCAGTCGACGGCCATGGCCTGGCCGTAGATCAGCTGGCCCACTCGCGCCGGGTCGGACGTGACCGCGACCGGGATCTGGCCCTTGCCCTGGGCGTCGGTGTTGACTGCGGGCAACACCCAGAAGTCCGGACTCAGTGCGAGGTTGATCCAGACGGTCGTGCCGGGAATCTGACGCGTGCCGGCCGCGGTATCCACCGCGATCCAGAACGTCCCCAACGGCGGAGCGCTGGTCCCGGTCACTGTGCACGCGCCGCCGCTCTCCAGCCGTGTGACACCAAGGGTGAAGGGCCCATCGTTCTGGGCCGGGGTGGTGCCCACCATCACGAGCAGAATGGCCGCGCTCAGGACGCTCTTCAGGGACATGCTTCAACTTCTCTCGCGGGAAGGGACCCGTCGTCGCGACGGCTTCCGACAGGACTGACCGAGAACTCCTCCACGCCTGATTTCGGAGGTCTCGACATGGAAGAACTTTCCGGGTGACCTATCGTCGAACAGCGACCGTGACTTAAGCACTCGAATCGATCGCGGGGAAAGACGTGCGCGCGGTTGGGTTCTGTCGGGAGCGCGCTCCTCCAGGTGGCGGTGTGGCCGGGACCCGGACCCGGAGCGGACCTGGATCCGAGCTGCCGGGGACCTGGAGTTGGTCTTTCGGCGGGGGAGCGTGCCGGGTGGGCTTAGCGCACCCAGTGGTACCCGCCGCCAGGCAGCGGGAAGAAGGTCAGCGCGCGCTCGCGCAGGTCGAAGGGGCGCGATGACCCGAGGAACTGCTCGAGGACGGCGCCATAGCCGTTGGTGTGGCCTTCACCGGCCGCGAGGTCGAAGTCCTCGAAGACGGCCTGGCCCTGCCACAGACCCGGACTGACGCCGACCATGCTGTCCTGCAGGTCGACGTGGGGCCAGTACAGGGTGAATCGGCCGTCGGAGTACAGCGTCGCTTCGACGCAGTTCTGGTCGAGGACGTAGAACTGTGGGATGTCGGTCCAGATGACCTTCAGCCAGTCGGAACCGGTCTCGACGCGGATCTCTCCCGCGACCTGTGGGGACAGGTCGTCCCACAGGCAGGCGATCTTCGGCAGGCCCGCGAGGAAGTCGGAGATCTGTTCGGTGGGATCGATGGTGGATCCCCCGAAGGTGAGCAGTCCGTTGCTCGTCACGGAGACGCCGTTGTAGTTCGTTCCGTAGAACGGGAACGACCAACCGCCCGGGAACGGGACGACCTCCGCCTCGTCCTCCCCGAGGGGCAGCGTGATGGACGCACCGACTGCCACCGGCGCCGGATGGACGCCGCCGGAGGTCCCGTTGGAGTACGTGATGCCGGTCGGACTCGCGGGGTTGCCGACGACCGCGAGTGCGTGAATGACGTCGCCTTCCGTCGCACTCACGGGGATTGCGGCCCAGCTGCCGTTTCCGTGCAGGTCGGTGGCGTTGTTCCACACGATGTACAGAGACGACGTGAGGCCGAGGTTGATCGTGCCCCAGCCGGGCACGAACGTCGGTCCGGGAGACTCGTCGAACGCCAGGTGCCACGGCTGATACGCCGGCGCACCGCTGACGGACACGGTCACCACGTTCTCGCGGAACAGCGGCGTCGAGGAAAGAGTGAACTGAGCCGAGACGGTCCCGCAGAGAAGCAGGAACGCGAACAACACGACGGACCCGAGCTTGGACACGGCGGTCTCCCGAGCAGGTTTTCCGCCGGACGGAGCGGAAGGGTCCTGCACCGGGATCTTTCGGCGTCGTGAGTGCGGACGGTTGAACGTTTGCCAGCGGGGATCTGTGACACGGACGATTGTCCGTGTTCGGAATCGCGGCGAAAAGGAGCGCTGACGTGCCGGATTGACGACCGCGCGCGGTCAGTTCACGACGAACGGGTCCTTGGGCATCGGCCCGTCGAAGAAGATCTGCCCCTCGTTGTTGATGCTCAACCGGTACTCCATGTCGGGCTCGAGGGGCTTGTGTACGGCCGTCCCTTGCACCGTGCGGACACCTTCGCGGTCCGCCGCCTTGGAGTCCTGGCAGAGATCCCAGAACCGGCGCCAGAGCCGGCGTTCGAGGTCGCTCGCCGGGCCCTTGCCGGAGCGGTAGGCCTGAGGCACGAGTTCGTCGCCGGGACCCGCAGCCGTTCTAGCGATCGAACTGGGGACGTTGAGCGGGATGCCGTCCGACGGCTTCTGATCCGACCCGTAGACCTTGGCGAAGAGCGTGAGCGTGCGACCGCGAAGCGGGTCGCCTTCCTTGATGGCGTCCTTCTTGAAGATGATCTGATACGCGTCGACGTACGCTTCCCGGCCGTGGAGCACGAGGCTGCGGATCTCGGCGCCGGGACGGGGCTTCCAGTTCGCGTCGGTATCGAGCCAACGCATCCGGATGGTGGGCTGGCCGGTGACGGGGTCGTCATCGACGGAGTCGACGATGATCCGGGCGCACGGACGCTCTTCGGTCAGCCGTGCGATGGCTTCGCGGAGCGCACGCTCCTGCTCGCTCCGCTCGTGCATGTCGTAGAAGAACCAGCCGAGCAGGCCGAGCACCGTGCCCCAGACGAGAACTCCGAGCAACGACGCGATACGCATGCGATGACTTTACCGCATGTTGGAGCCCCCTTACCATCCGATGGAGGCGCGCGTGGCACCGGGGGGTGATGACGAGACGCGTGCGGGAGGGCCTCGGTGAGCGTAGTCCGCACCATTGTCGGCACGATTGCGACCAAGGGCGCGGGGTTCCTGGTCACGCTTCTCGTCGGGGTCACGATCTGGCGCACGCTCGGACCCGCGGGGAAGGGCGCGGTCGATGCGCTCGTGGCGTGGGCGGCGCTCCTGCTGCTGACCTACCCGTCGCTGGAGGAACCACAGCTCTATCTGATCGGTCGCGGCCGCATCGCGCCCGGGACGTTCCTGGCCAACGGCATCCTGGTCGCGATCGGGTTCGGCCTCCTCACCTGGGGTGTCTTCGAGTTCATCGTCGCGTACCTGCCCAACTGGCTCGAGTACCGCGACCGCGACACCGGGACGTGGCAGCCGCTCGACATCGCGAGCCTGCGTCTCCTGGTGTTCCTGGCGCCATTGGTCATCACGCAGAAGGTCGTCGGCGGCGTTCTGCAAGGGTTGAAGGACATGAAGGCCTTCAACCTCTGTTTCCTGATTCAGAACCTCGTGTTGCTCGTCGGGGCGCTGACCCTGGTCCTCTTCGCGCAGCTGGGGATCGAAGGCGCGATCTACAGTCACATGGCGTCCATGGGCGCCGGCGGCCTATGCGCCCTGTTCTTCTGCTTCCGGAACCCCTCGGTGCGCGAGAGTCCGGTGCGGCCCGACCTGATCCAGCTCGGGCGTCTCATCGTGGGCGGCTTGCGCATTCACGGTGGAGTGATCGCCGCGTGGCTGATCGTGATGTCCGACCAGATCCTGGTGATGCGATTCTGGGGCGCCAAGGAGACCGGCTGGTATGCGCTGGCCGTCGGACTGTCCGGGCACCTGCGGCGGCTGGTGCTCCAACCGATCAAGGAGGTGCTGGGCTCGCGGCTGCCCGATATGGTCGGCGACCCCGCTCGCATTACCGACGCCGTGGCCAAGACCTGTCGCCACACGATCCTGTTGACGTTGGTTCCAGGCGCGATGCTCGCTGCGTTCGGGTGGCCGGCGATCTGGGTCCTCTACGGGGCGGACGCTCTTCCGGCCTACGCGCCGCTGCTGATCCTGCTGCCGGGGAGCCTGATGTGGGCCGCGGCGGTGATCATCTCCTACTGGTTCATCGGGCGGAACCGGTTCCTGACCCTGACCTTGATCGGCCTGTTCATCGGCGGCTCCAACATCGTCCTGAACTTCATGTTCGTCCCGGGATTCGGGCGGGTCGGGGCCGCAGCGACCAGCGCGGCCTGCTACGGACTGCACCTGACGGTTTTCGTCGTGTTCATCCGTTGGTCCGAGGGGACCTCGCCTGGACGTTTTCTCGTGCCTCGCCGCGAGGATTTCGCGGTGTATGGCGACGCCTGGCGCAAGCTACGGGAGCGTCTGGGCGGGTCGCGTTGACACCCCCTCTGACCGTCATAGGATGACGATTCGACGCGGCGAACCGGGTTTCCGCCGCCGTCGTACCTCCATGTCCGGCGCCGCCCCCGAGTCAAACCAGGTCGCGTCTCCTGAGTCCGACGCCATCCCGCCGGTCACGCTGCCGGCGTTGATCCTCCCCGTGGTCACGGGGATCGTGCTCTGGCTGATGATCTTCCTCTTCGAGTCGCACGATGCGGCCTTCGAGGTCCTGGTCAAGGGTCTGGTGACGGGGGTGCTTGCCGGGAAGTTCGGAGTCCTGCTGCCGGACAAGGACGGATTCCTCAGCACGCCGTATCACATGGCGGTCCTGATCGTGTATCTGGACCTGACCTTCGGCTTCATCTCGGTGTTCAACGTCGGGGTCTTGTTCCGGATCCCGGGGTTCGGCAAGAAGCTGCAGAATCTGGCGGGGTTCGGGCAATTGATGCTCCGGAGGAACCCGTGGATGCGGAAAGCGACGTTTGCGGGGACGGTCGCGTTCGTGATGTTCCCGTTCTCGGGGACCGGAGCGATCGGCGGCGCGCTGTTTGGCCAGCTCCTGGGGATGACGCGTCGGCGAACCATGCTCGCCATCTTCGTCGGAGCCGTGATCGGGTCGTTCGGGCTCGCTTCGTTGGCGAACCTCCTTCCAGCGGGCCTCGCTGACTCGCCGGTGTTCAAGATCGGCGGGCTCGTGTTCATCATCGTCCTCGTGGGCTGGCTGACCAAGCTCTACAAGAGCATGGACCCGGGGGACGACGGCGAGGCGCCCGGCGGCGCAGGGGAGGACGCTACTTCAGGGAGTTGAGCAACTCCGCGTACTGCTGCTGGCGCGTCGTGTCCTTGGCCACCCGGCACAGTTCGACCAGGATGCCGAGGAGCTTCTTGTACTGCGGATGCTCCTTGCCCAGCGTGGGGAGGTGTGCCTCGAACGCTGGAATCGCGATCTTCGACTGTCCGGACCGGTAGGCGACCTGGCTGAACAGCTGCAGGACCGCCGCGAGCCGGTTGGCGTCGTTGTCGTAGGCGACGAGCGCCGCTTGGAGCTCGCGAATGGGATCTCCCGGTCGGCCCAACCTGATCGCGAGGGCCACGTAGGACGAGAGCGCGCTGGCATAGCGGTCGGCGTCCTTGAGCTTGTCCATGCGGCGGAAGCACCGGGCCAGATGAACGTACGCCGGGGCGATGGCCTTCGGATTCCCCAGCCGGACCAACGAGCGGGCGCTCTCGAGGTTGGCGATCGGGTGATCGGGGTCGCGCTCGAGGATCTTGGCCATCTCATAGACCGCGTCCTGGTACTGGCCCCGCGTGGCGAGGATCTGCGCCAGGTTGATGATCGCGAGCTCGTGGCTCGGGTCGACGAACAGGAGCTGTTGCAGCTTCTTCATGGCTTCGTCGAGGTTGCGGTGCTGGATGAGGAGGAGCGCGTGTTCGAGGTAGGCGTCCTTGTCGTACGCGTTGATCTTCACCCGCCGGGCGAACTCGCGAATCCTCTCCTCGGTCGCGTTGAAACTCTCGTACAGCTGCTCGTACTTGGCCTGCGCCTCGTCCGCCTGGTCGAGGTTGTTGCGTTGGTTGTAGATCTGCCGCAGTGCGTACCAGGGTTCGAAGCTCTCGGCGCTCGTGGCCGCTGCGGACTGAAAGAAGCTCATCGCCTTCAACGAGTCCTGCTGCCGCTGGTAGAGCTTGCCCAGCTTCAGCTGGACCTTGTAGTCCTCCGGGTCGCGACGACGCGCTTCGAGCAGCTCCTTCTCGGCTCCCTCGAGTCGGGAGAGCTTCAGATAGGCGACGCCGAGGTGATAGTGGTGCTTCGCGTTGGACGGGGCGAGTCGCGTGAGCTCGGCAAAATGGACGGCAGCTTTTTCGGTGCGGCCTGAGTTGAGCATGAGGCCGGCCATCTGGTCGAGGACGTCGGTCTTGTCGGCGATCTCCGAGGTCATGCCGTAAGCGCGCCCGTAGGCTTCGAGCGCCTCCGGGACGAGGTCGAGCTCCGCGGCGCACACGCCGAGCAGGTACGGGACCCGCCACCGTCGCGCGTTCGGATCGCGGCCGGCGACGGCGTCGAGTTGTCGCAGGTGGACGAGGGCTTCGCCCCACCGACCCAGGTTGTAGTAGCTGGACGAGATGTCGTAGAGCACCTGCGGGCTGTCTGGGTTGATCTGGAGAGCCGTCTGCAGGAGATCGATCGCCTTGCGGTAGCGGCGAATCCGTCCCCAGGAGATCGCGGCATGGGCGTACGGCTCCCACCGGTTCGGATAGACGCGCGTGCACCGCTCGAAGGCCAGTGCCGCTTCGCGGAAGAGCTTCTTGTCGAGGAGCTGCTTCGCGGCCGCCATTTCCGGCATCGGTTGGCCGGTCGCGAGGTTCGCCAAGGTCAGCAGAATCAGGAGTCGGCGCATGGTGGTCGGCTCGGATCGCGGGTGCGTAGGTGTACGACAAGAACGTAGCAGGCGCGCCCGGATTCACCTACCTGGCGGCTGGCCTAGGCCAACGCCGGATGCCGGACACCGGGCTCGCCGAACACGATCACTCGGAACCGCGGCAGGTCCTTCCCGAAGAAGTCCACCGGGCCCTCCACGGGGTACGCGACGAATTCGATCGGCTGGTCGAATCCGCCGGGTTCCTTCCATGAGTCGGCGTCGAAGATGTTGAACTTCGCTCTCGTCGGCGCGATGGCCTCGGAGTGGGCCTTCCAGGCCTCGATCGCCTCGGCGACGGTCTCCTCGGGCAGGATCCGCATGTCCACGACCTCCTTGTTGTTCAGGTAGGCCTGGAACTTCAGCAGCTCCTCGAACTCGTCATCGAGCCCGCGCCCCTTGTAGTAGCGGTTGAACGTCTCGCGAACGATGTCCGGCTCGCGCAGCACGTCGACGTCTTCTTGCGAGTACGCCTGGCACAGGAGCGCCTTGCGCACGTCGGGCCGTGTCTCGGGCGTATCCACCAGGTGCCAATGGGCGTCGATGAACGTGCGACCGAGGTTCTCGAACCACTCCGACGGCGTGCAGCCGAGCAACGCGACGAGCTGGATTGCGAACCCGGGGTAGAGCTCGAACCACTTCGTGCCACCCATGATGATTCCACCGACGACGATCTCGTCTTCCGGGAACGTCGTCGAGTCGTAGACGATGCGGTACTCGCCTTCGTGCTTGATCTTGAACTCCTCCTTCTTGCGCCAGTAGCCGGTGGCCGGCAGCACGGAGAAAGGGAAGATCTGGATCGCCTCCGGGTGCGTGTCGAATGCGTAGTCGACGCTGCGGCGGAACCCGTCGAGGTTGTCACCGGGAAGGCCCAGGATGAGCTGCTGTGCGTTGGCTCGCAGCCCGTACTTCTCGAGCAGGGGGATCTTGGAGTCGAGGAACTTCCGGTCCCACTTCCGGTTCAGGTACTCGTACGCGTCCTCGTTGATGGTCTGGATGCCGGCTTCGATATAGACGCCCGCCTCCTTCATCAGCTGGCAGAGCTCGTCGTCGAGGAAGTCGAGGTTCGGAAAGAACGTGACGCACTGGTCGGGCGCCTTGCGCTCCACGATGAACCTGAGCATGTCCTTCGCGAGGCTCTTCTTGTAGCCGAACATCGAATCGAAGAACCAGATCTTCTTGATGTTGCGATGCTCGAGGATGCGCTCGAGATCGGAGAACACGCGCTCGTTCGAGAACGCGCGTCGTTCGGTGCCGCCCCAGTAGCAGTACGCGCAGCCCATGTAGCAGCCGCGGAACGTCTCGAGGGCCATGACCGGGAGAGTCTTGACGAGCTCCTGCACCTCGGGAGCGTCGAGGAGCGAAGGGATGTCGTCGAGGTTGTCGAGGAAGTCGACCGGTCCCGTGCCCTTCGAGCCATCGCCTTCGCGATAGGTGATGCCCGGGATCTCGGAGAGGGGCTCTTCCCCGCCGATGAAGTGCTTGAGCAGCCGCGCGAACGTCCGCTCTCCCTCGTCGCGCACGATGACGTCGACGTGGGTGTGGATCTTCATGAGCTCCGTCGCGTATCCCTCGTCGGACACGTCCGGACCACCCCAGATGATCTTGAGCTCGGGCTTGAGCATCCGGAGTCGACGCGACACCTCGTACATGCGGTAGCGGGACCAGACGTACAGGCTGAGGGCGATCATGTCCGGGTTGAAGGCCTTCGCGGATTCGATCACGCGTCCCATCCACGATTCAGGGTCTTCGTGGGGGGAGCCGGACACCATCTGGAAGTCGCAGGCCGCCGCCAGGGCCTCGTCCTGAACCGCATAGCTTTTGCAGTTGATCAGGGCGAGCGACACGGGCGAGAAGTCACAGTGTGCGCAGAGGATTCTCATGAGACGAACGTTCCACCGGCAGGGATGGGTGGGCCCCTGGGATCGTGAACCTCAGTATCATCGGCAGGGCGGGCACCCCGAAGTGACCGTCAGACCCGGGCTCGGCCTGTCAGATCTGGTCCATCGGCCACTCCGCCGACTCGGAGTGAGCCTCCTATAGTAACCGCCTGGCCTGCCGAAGGGTACCGCCTCGCGCGTAACACGAGCAGGGACAGGCGATTGGAACGGTCCGTGGTCTGTCGGAGGAGCGCCACGACCGGATGAGATACCGGCGCTGCGCCTCGTATGATGGGGACAGGCAATGCTGACGACCACTCTGACTCGCCGCGGGTCGCACCCGCCGCTCTGAACCAAGCCGATGACCGTCCGCAGACTGGGGAACCTGGAGCTCGTGCGCGAGATCGGTCGCGGCGGAATGGGGACGGTGTGGGAAGCGCGGCAAATCCCTTCTGGAAAACGCGTTGCGGTCAAGTGCCTGCATGAGGGTGGTAGCCGGTCCGAGCGCTCGTTGACGCGGTTCACCCGGGAGGTGAGGGCGTTGGAGCGCCTGCGCCACCCGCAAATCGTGCCGGTCCTGCATGCCGAGCTCGATGGCGAGACGCCCCACCTGGTGATGCCCTTCGTGGAGGGGTTGTCGCTGTGGCAGATCATCCGCGGGTTGAAGGAGGGTGACCGGAAGGTGGGGGCGTTCGTGACGTCCGCGCTTCCGGAGTGCGCGGAGGTGGGGGCGGACGAGATGGCCGCGACCCGGCCCGAGTGGTCGCGGGCCGTGGCCCGCGTCGGCCGGGACCTCGCGCAGGCGCTCGCGTCCGCGCACGCAGAGGGCGTCATCCATCGCGATCTCAAGCCCGCGAACGTGATGATCGACAGCGCGGGACAGGTCCACCTGCTCGATTTCGGGCTGGTCTATGACGAGCAGGCCGCTCGCGCCACGCTGACCTTGACGGAGGAGCGACTCGGGACGCCGCTCTACATGAGTCCCGAGCAGGTCGCGCGTCGCGGACGCGTGGACTTGCGCGCCGATCTCTACGCGCTCGGCATGACGCTCTACGAGACGCTGGCGCTCGAACCGCCGTTTTCCGTTGATGATCTGGCGGGTCTCTACCGCGCGATCCTCGAAGACGACCCGCCGTCCGTCGCGCGCTGCAATCCGTCGGTGGACGGGGGCCTGCCCGCGATCCTCTCTGCCGCGCTCGAGAAGGAACCGGTGGACCGTTACCAGGACGCCGGCGCCTTCGCGCGCGACCTCGGGCGGTGGCTGCGCGGAGACCGTCCGGAGCCTCCACGTCCGTCCCTGTGGCGGCGCGGTCGCCGAACCCTGTGGCGGCGGCGACGCGGGATCGCCGTTGCTGCGTTGCTGTTGGTGGTCGCTGCCGTCGGCTCATGGGCGCTCGGTGAACGTCACGACGGATCGGTGGCGGACCGTCTCGCGCGCGGCCACAGCGCGTATCGCGCCGGGGACCTCGTCGCCGCGGCCGATCACTTTCGGGCCGTCCTGGACGATCGCCCCGGCGACCCCGACGCGGTGGCCGGACTGAGGCAGGTCGCGTCCGGGCTCGCGCGACGCGCCGAGAGTCACGAGGAATCGTTCCACTACGTCCAGGCCAAGCGCGATCTCGAGGTGTTGCAGCGGCTCGCTCCGGGCGACGTCGATACCGAGCACCTCGCGCAGCTCGAGAGCCCTTCGTACCTGGCGCTGGGTCGCCTCGCCTTCGTATTGCTGGACAAGACGACGACGGTGGTCGGGCGGCAGCGTGCTCTCGAGGAGCTGGGAGAGGAGCGTGGCGAACTCCAGGTCCCTGCGGGCGAACGCGCCCGGTTGCTCGTCTTCGTTCTCGGGCTGCAGGACATCCAGCCGGACGTCCTGGCCGATGCGTTGCGGGTCGCGGCCCGATTCCGCGTCGTTCCGGCGCGGACCCTCGCCGGTCGCCTGCTCGGCGACCTGAAACGACCGGCCCACGTCCGCATCGCCGCGGCTGCGTTTCTCGCCGCCGTCGGGGTCGAGGAGGGGCGCCGCGCGCTCGAGACCATGGCCACGATGAGGGATGGGCCAGTCGTCTCGCCGGTGCGGCGCCTGCAAGCGCTGGAGAGTCTCTGCCGTCTGAATGACGCTGCCTCCGCGCCCGTGCTCATCGCGATCCTCGAGGAGGTCGACCCGACCCGCGCCCGACTCGCCGCTGGTGGCCTCGAGCGTATCCCCGTGGTCCGCCTCGACCCGGACACCCGCGCCCGGCTCGACGCGGCCATCCCCGCCCGGTTCGCCGCCGCCTCGGCGCTGGCGGATGGCGACGATCTCAGGGCCGCGCTCATCGATGCCGCCGGGGCCGTTCGGGGTCGCGACACGACCGCGCTTCTCGCGTCGGTGCTGCAGGATCCGTCGTGGACCTCGGCGCTGCGAGTCGCTGCGGCGACGCATCTCGGAAAGGTGACCGCGCCGGCGAGCCGGACTGTGCTCATGGGGGTCCTGCAACGCGATCCCGACGCCGAGGTCCGGGGCGCGGCGGCGCTCGCACTCCGCGGACGGAGCGAGGCGGTCCAGGAGGCGTTGCTCTCGGCCGCAACCGGGGACTCCGACGTCGAGGTGCGCGCACGCGCGCTGGTCGCTCTCGGTCGCGGTCGCGTGAAGGTGGGGCTCGAGCCAGCGCTCGAGGCATTGCGCAATTCGCGTGACCTGCGCGTGCGCATGGGCGCCATCCTGTCGGTCGGGCTGCTACGGGATCCCTCGCCCAAGGCCGTCCATCTGCTCGAGACACTGCTCCGCACCGGACGCCCGGGGCCTGAACGTCTCAGTGCTGCCTGGGCGCTGGGCCGCCTGCGCGACCCATCGGTATTGCCCGCCCTGGTGAGCGTCCTGGCCGAGGAGCGCGACCGCATCGCGGCGCGCGTCCGCGCCGAGGACGCCTTGCTCAAGACCGGGGCGCGTTTGACCATGCTGCTCGGGCGCCTCGGCGACTTTCGCGCGGTGCTCGGCCGCCTGCCTGGGCTGATCGGTGCGGCCGATGGCTCGACCGGACTGGCGGAGTCGGTCGTGTTGGCCATCGGGGAGCTCGTGCCGCGGGCGGAGAAACGCCTCGCCGATGACGCGGTCCTTGCCCTCACGAGCGTCGCGACGTCCGCACGCCGCGCGAGGCTGCGGGCGGCCGCCGTCGCGGCCCTGGGCCGATTGCCCAAGTGGGGCGAGCAAACGGCTCCGCTGCTGATGGCACTCGACCGGAGCGAGACCCGCCGCGAGGTCCGGCGTGCGCTGGTGCTGGCTCTGGTGCGGCTCGGCCGGC
>NZBC01000152.1 GCA_002687715.1 Planctomycetota bacterium
GACCTCCAGGTCCGCTCCGAGTCCGGATCCGGAGCGGACCGGGAGGTCCGCGCTCCCTACTTCACCTCGTAGGTCGACGCAGCCGGCTTGACCGCGCGCGCCATCCACGGGGGGCGGCGAAGGTTGCCGGGGCCGAGGTTGCTGCGGGCGAGGTCGCGCCACTCTTCGTAGACGGCGTAGGCGGCATCGACATCGACGCTGACGTCGCCGTAGCGATCGTCAGGTTCGGCCTTGGTGACGCGGACCTTCTGGTGCCAGCAGTGCATGCCGGAGACCGGGTCGGGCTGGACCGGGAAGGTGAGGTTCTGGTGGACGCCGCCGTCGGACCACCAGACGCGCTGGGAGTCGGGGTCGTCGGAGTCGAAGGCGGTGATGTCGCCCTGGCGGCGGATCTTCCACTTGCCGGCCTGCTCATCGAGCGAAACCGGCGCTGCGGCCCAGCGGTCGGTGCCGCCGACGGCGTCCGGCAGACGCCAGCGGCCGAGGTGGTGCGAGCACGCAACGACGCCAGGACGCATGCCCTCGGTGACCCAGGCCTTGTTGACGTAGTAGCCCGATCGCGTGGTGACCCGGACGAGATCGCCGGTCGAGACACCGAGCTTCTCGCCTTCTGACGTGTGCATCCACACCGGGTTGGCGTTGGAGATCTCGTAGAGCCACTTCGCGTTGGCGGAACGCGTGTGGATCAGCGTCGGCAGCCGGAACGTCGGAACGAGCGCGTACTCGTGGTTCGAGCGGTCCATGTCGCGCCAGTAGATGTGGCTTCGGATGTAATCCGGGAACGCGTGGTCCTCGTAGCCCCACTGCTCCATCGTCTCCGACCAGAACTCGAGTCGCTTCGACGGCGTACCGAAACCCGCTCTGGGTTCACCGCCAACGTCGACCGCAACGACCTTGCCGCCCTTCGTCCACGCCGCGCGCGCCTCATCTCTCTCCGCACCCGAGACGTCAGCCGGGGACGCGTGCGCCGCGAAGGTCTCCTTCTCGACCTCGAAGCAGCCGTGTCGCCGCATGTACTCGTACGGTGACTGGCCTTTGGCCTCCGCCGCAGCGGGCAGACCAGGGACGCTGTTCTCGAAAATCCAGCGGTAGTAGTCCTCGATGGACAGCCGCTCCCCGTCGCGGTAGGGCGATTCGAAGTACTCGCGGATGCCGAGACTGCCGTCCTCGTCGATCGCCCACGAGAGCGCGATCCAGAACTCGTCCTCTTCCCAGACCTCGCCGGGGTTCGCCTGCCAGGTCCACTCGACCTCCTCGCCGTCCGCCTCCTTGGCGACCCGCAGCACCGGTTGGCGAAACGAGATCCAGCGGCCGGCGTGGGTCTCCTGGCTCGTGATGTCGTGGCGCTCGGTCGCGAGCCCCATCGGCAGCACGTAGTCGGCAAAAATCGCGGTCTCGCTCCACGTCGGCGTGAGCGCGGCGTGACAACCGACGAGCTCCTCGTCGCGCAGCATCTCGATCCACGAGAACCCGTCGGGGTTCGTCCAGACCGGGTTGTAGACGCGCGTGAAGTAGGTGTCGATCTTGCCGCCCTTGTCCTTCAAGAGGTGCGGAAGCAGAAACGACAGCTCGTGGTGCGACAGCGGCCATTCGCGCGGGTAGAGCAGCTCGCTCCAGACCTCCTGTGGACTAGGCTTCTTGAACGGCCTGGCGACGTGCTTGTTCGTGCCAGCAAGCGCGGTCCCGCCGCGCGTGCCGACCGACCCCGTGAGCACCGAGAGGAACTTCAGGCACCTCGCGACCTGCCACCCGCCTTGGTTGCCGGCAGCGGCGTTGCGCCAGACGTGCGCCGCGAATCGCGACTGCGCCTCGCCGATCTTCCTGCCCACCGCGCGCACGGTATCGACGTCGAGACCGCACTCGTCCGCCACCCACTCCGGCGTGTATTCCGCGTAGCGCTCCTTCAGGATGTCGATGAACGTCTCGACGGTACGGGGCTGGTCCGGGTGCTTTGCGTCGAGGTACTCGCGCCAATTCACCCAGTCCTCGATGTACTGCCGGTTCTCGAGCCCCTCGCTCAGGATCACGTGCGCGAACCCGAGCAGCATCGCCGACTCGGTCCCCGGGTAGGGCGCAAGCCAGTAGTCGCTCATCGAAGCGGTGTTCGAGAGCCGCACGTCGACGGTGGCGATCTCCGCCCCCGCCATCTTGCCCTCGATGATCCGCTGCGCATGCGGGTTGAAGTAGTGCCCGGTCTCCAGGTGCGCGGAAAGCAAGAGGATGAACTTCGCGTTCGCGTGATCGGGCGACGGACGGTCGCCGTTCGACCACAAGACGTATCCGAGCCGCGCCGCCGCGGAGCACACGTTGGTGTGGCTATTGTGACCATCAACGCCCCACGATTGCAGGACGCGGTCCATGTACCCGTCGTGGCCAGGCCGCCCCACGTGGTACATGACCTCGGTCAGTCGCTTCTCCTGCAGCGCCTTGCGGATGCGGCCGGCGAGGGTTTGGATGACCTCGTCCCAGCTGGTGCGCTCGAACTGCCCGCTGCCGCGCGGCCCCGTGCGCTTCATCGGATACAGCACGCGC
Source organism: Planctomycetota bacterium (assembly GCA_002687715.1). Lineage (GTDB taxonomy): Bacteria > Planctomycetota. The sequence goes on from NZBC01000152.1 coordinate 2,533, forward strand.
TGAGGGTCGTGGATCTGGTTCAGCGTCGCCGGACCCTTCGCGCAGTTGCGACCGCGGGAGCCCGGGTGATGCGGGTTGCCCTCGACCTTGCGGACATCGCCGGATTCCTTGTCGACGTAGGCGACGAGTCCGCATGCGGCCTCGCAGTTGAAGCACGTGGTCGGGACGAGACGATAGTGCTTCTCGACCTTCTTCGGCCACGCCTTCGAGTCGTACTCGACCCAGTCGTCCCACTTGTCGGGTGGCGGAAACGACGCGAGTTCGGTGGTCTGCCACGGCTGCCCGGAGGGAGCGAGATCCTGCGGCGACGTCGTCATGAGATCGGAACCTCCTGGCCGGCACGGACCCAGGAGCGTTCGTAGATCGTGAGTCCGACGATGGACATCACGACGGCGACGAGACGGAAGATCATCTCGACCGCAGTGCTCCCGCCGGCGATGTTGCCGGAGAACAGGACGCAGACTACCGAGACGTAGAGCGGTAGACGCGCCAACCGTGGCCCGCCGCTCGCGTACATCACGGCGTGCGCCTTGTCGCCGTCTTCGGTCGCGGACCTGAGATACCGGCCGAAGCTGAACCAGAGCACGTTCACGAGCGCGAAGCCCACGAACGTCATCTCCGCCGTCGCGAAACGGCCGTCCGGCGCAGCCATGACCAACGCGACGCCGGCGCCCATCAGCCCGGCCATCACGAGCAGGTGCGGGAACAGGTCCTTCCCGAGCCACAGGTCGCGGCCGCGGCACTGCCAGAACAGGAACGCCGTGTAACCGGAGGCCATGATCGCGAACGGGAGATTGATCCAACGCACCAGGTCCGAGGTCTCGCGGTCACCCGTCACCCGTAACCCGAGCGAGACGACGCACAACGCGCCGAACCCAATCAGGATCCAGGTCCCCCTCACGAGCCACGACCGCGGGTTGGGGGTGAAGACGATCTTCAGGAACCGCTCCGGCCGGCCAAGATCGTGCACCAGGAAGAACCCAGTCAGGCCCATGAAGACGAGCGCGACGAGCTCGGGCAGGACGCCCATCGCGGTCGACGGCGCGCTGGTCACCCCGAGTATCGTGAGAAACGGCGCCACCATCATGGCTCCAGCGGCGACGTTCTTCGTCACCAGGTACGACCAGATGTGCCACCCCCACACCGGCGCGTGGCCGACGTCGAACGCGGTGACGAGATCGGCCGGCGGCGGATCGAACCCGGGCGGGATCGCGGGCTGCGGAGTCGGGCGCTCCGCCCAGATGAACTCGGGCGGCTCGCTCGCCGACCCGGGCACGAGCGCTTCGTCCAGCGCGTCGACGTACCAGACGCGCGGCTTCGTGCCCTTCTCCACCTTCCGCTGCGACGTCTTCTCCTCGCGAATCAGCGTGGCGATCTCGCTGCCCGGGTCCGCCACGTTGCCGGGAATGATCGCGTGCGCCGGACAGACGACGACGCACGCGGGCTCGAACCCCAGCTCCGTCCGGTGGGCACAGTAGTGGCACTTCTCGGCCGTGCCCGTGTCCTCATTCAGGTACAGCGCGTCGTATGGGCACGCCTGCATGCACGACCGGCACCCGATGCAGCGGTCGCGATCGAGGTCGACGATGGCGTCGGTCCGCTTGTGCAGCGCAACCGTCGGGCAGATCTCGACGCACGGCGCCGCGTCGCAGTGATTGCATCGCAGGACGGTGAAATGGCGTCGAACCTCGGGAAAAATCCCCTTGTCGACGTACTTCACCCAGGTGCGAAAGTCGCCCACCGGGACTTCGTTCTCCGACTTGCATGCCACCGTGCAGGCGTGACAGCCGATGCACCTCCGGTGGTCGATGACGAAGCCGAATCGGGAGGACTTCGTATGTGTGGAATCTGCGGGCATGGACGATGTCGCGGTGGAGCCGCAACACAGTGACCGCGAACGCAGACAGTTTCAATGGTCGCAAGCGCGGCAACGTCCTCATCTCCCCGGGACCGCGGACCTCCGGGTGCCAGGACCGCGGACCTCCAGGTCCCAGGACCGCGGACCTCCAGGTCCGCTCTGACGGCGAAGCCGGATCCGACCCCGGAGCGGACCTGGAAGTCCGCGCTCCCATCAGAGCAGTTGGTTCACACGCTCTGGCGGTCCGCGCTCCCGGGCTCGACCTATCGACCCTCTTCGCCCGACAAGAAGCGCGCCTTCTCCCGTTTCGATGCTCCGCGCCCTTCGAAGAGCTTCGCGTGCTTCTTCATCAGCCGAGCGACCATCGCCGCATCCACCAGGACCTTGCGCTTGCGGAACGCCGGCACCAGGTCACGCCCCGCGGCCAGGGACAGATACGCGGCCAGGTACGGCGTCCGGACCTGCGCCGGCAGCGCCGAGACGTCCAGCCCGTCCGCCGCCATCATCCGGAACGTCTTGGCGAACAGTGCGAACCCGCCGGTGTCGTGCAGGTCCCAGAACAGCTCGTGGTCGGGCTTGGTCTGGTGCATCTTGCGAACCCAGCTGGCCTCGTCCTCGTGGCCCAGCTGCTTCAGGACCAGGATCGCCGCGTACGTCGCGAAGGGCTTGCTCTTGGTGCCGAACCAGTCCTCGGGGATCTTGCCGCCGACGTGGTGGGAGAAGAGCTTGGCGAGCTCCGTGGCCATGATCCAGAGTCGGAACCGCTCCTTGGGCCAACAATCGGACACCATGTCGATCGATGCAGCCTGGGCGCCGCCCCCGACGCCCCCGATGTCGGCCTTCCGAAGCGACACCGGCACCGACTTCGGCAAGCTCGGCGCTGGATCGCCCAGCAGCTTGACCAACGCGGCGGCCCCGCTCTCGAGGAACCCCTTCATCCAGCGGCCCTCCTCGCCGAACCCCGATTTCATGCGGAACTCGATGGGTGAGTCGCCGAGCGCTTTTGCGGCCGCCGAGGTCTCGGCGGGTGCCGCCCAGGTCTCGCCGCGGCGGTAGAGCTCCCGCAGGATCTCGATCCCCCGTCCCTTGGCTCGCGGGCCGAACAGCGACGCCCGCACGGCCATGATGTCCGCAACCTCGGCGTCCGAGACCACGTACTCCTGGAACGGGTGCGCCGGGTGGCGCGCGTTCCAGTCGGCCGGCGCACGCCCGATCCCGTGCTCCCGGAACATCGGGGCGAGGTTCTTGCGGGCGGCGATCGAGAGGTACGCGATCGTCCACGCCGACCGCCGCTCATCCGCCGCGGGCCACGGCTTGCCGATGCGGCCCAGGTCCATGCCGTCGCCGCGAACGAGCTTGAAGAACCGCGCGAACAGCGCGAACCCGTACCTCTCGTTCAACGCCCAGAACAGCCGCTGGTCCGGCTTCTCCTGGTCGACGGTCTCGAGCCACGACGCGGTCTTCTTCTCCCCCAGCTCCTTCGCCACCAGCGCCGCGACGTAGACCGGGAACGGCGATCGCCCGTTCGCCCACCAGTCCGACGGGTAGCCGCCGGCGCCGCCGTAGTGGTGCGCGAAGAGGTTCACCATCTCGTGGATGCAGATCCACATCCGGTACTGGTCCTTGGGCCACTGGTCGCTCTCGAAGCCAAGCCGATCCGGCGTCGCGTAGCCACCGACGCCCGCCATGGCGGCGTTCTTCTTGATCGTCACCTTGATGCCCTGCGGCGGGGGGACCTTGCGGTTGTCCATCTTCCGCACGAGCACCTGGTACGCCTGCTCGAGAAACGGCCCGGTCCACGCCGATTCCGCCCCGAACTCGGACGTGATCTCGAATCGCGGCTGCGCCGCGAGCCCGGCCACGACCAGCTGAAGAGTGAGGATGATGCGGATCATGAGAGGCTACATGCCACCGATCGCGGATGTGCGCCGGTTCAGGACGACGAAGGTCCCGGGGTCCCGGGGAGCACCTGGTGGTGGACGCGGGCATAGAGCGTCAGGTGAAGCCCCTGGAACCGCACCTTCACGCCGGACGAGCCCACGACGTCGAGCCGCGCGTCCCCGTCGCCGATGAGTCGGCGGACCCGCACCGCGCGAACCCGCACCGTCACCTCGGGCCGCAGCTCATCGGTCCGGAGGTCGACCAGGACGCGCGGGTCGTCGTTCTCGCCCGCGCGCATCGGCGCGGCGTGGTTCAGCATCACCCGCACCCGTCCCTCCCCTTCGGCCTCGAGTCCGACCACGCGCAGGATCGCGGCGCCGATCCGAGGCACCGTCAGCCGCGCGTCGGGCCGGCGGGTCGCCGAGTAGTGCGACGTCCCGTCGGGGCACGCGCCGTAGGCCAGGTCGAAGAGGTTCTCGCTCTGCTCGCCCCGCTGGTCGGTCTGCATGAACGAGATGAGGTCCGCGCCCGATCTGTTTTGGAGCGCCCACATGAGCTTGGTCAACGCGGCCTCGGGCGTCATGTCCAGCCCCGACACGACCCCCCGTTCGAGCAGCCCCGTACTTGCTCCATACAGGCCCATCTGAATCATGCCTTCCAAGCACTGCGTGACGTTGACGATGACCTTCGCCTTCTTGGCCACGTCCGTGATGACGTCGAGGAACTCAGGATCCTCCGGCGCGTTGCCGGCGCCGTAGGTTCGCAGCAGCACGGCCTTGATCTCGGACGGCTCGACGAGGATGCGCGCGAGGTGGTCCGCGCTGAACCCTGGAAAGAGCGACAGATCGAGGACCTCGGTGGATAGCCCGCGCACGACGCAGAACGGCACTCTCGACTCGGGCGCTGCCCGCAGGTGTTCCAGGTGCACTTCGATGCGTTCCCCGATGGTCCCGAGCGCGGGGTAGTTCGGCGACACGAACCCGCGCAGCGACGACGCGCTCACCTTGCGCGTGCGACAGCCCCGGAGGATCGAGTCCGCGAACACGACCACGACCTCGGGGATGCAAGGCAGCGACGTCGCACGCCAGCCGGCGACGCAGACCGCGTTCACCAGGTTCTGGGTCGCGTCGGTGCGAACGTGCGAGATCGGCAGCTGAGAGCCGGTCAGCACGATGGGCTTGCCGAGGTTCTCCAGCATGAACGACAGGGCCGACGCGGTGTAGGCGAGGGTGTCGGTGCCGTGGAGAACGACGATGCCGTCGCAGCTCTCGTAGACCTCTTCGATGACGTCGGCGATCTGCTGCCACTGGGGCGGCCCCATGCTCGACGAGTCGAAGAGGCCGGTCAGCGCCCGGGCCTCGATCTCGATCCCGGTCTCCGACGACACCCGCTCGAGGTGCTGGACGAGCCGGCCCATCGGCTGCGGGGTCAGCGTGCGCACCCCACCGCGCATCTCCTCCTCCATCCCGATCGTTCCCCCCGTGTAGAGGATGAAGACCCGGGCTCGAGCGGTTGCGACCTGGAATCGTGCGACGTCGGACATGCCGTCCCGAACCTATCAGGGGCAGCCCGGGTCAGCGAGGTTGGCGCATCCCTTGCGAGGTGCCAGAATCCCCCCCCATGGCGAAGAACATCACGACCCGCGAAGCCGATTACCCCCAGTGGTACCTCGACGTGATCAAGGCCGGCGACCTGGCCGACCATTCTCCGGTGCGCGGATGCATGGTCATCAAGCCGCACGGCTTCGGCGTGTGGGAGCTCATCAAGGACGCGTTCGACCGCCGCTTCAAGGCGACCGGGCACGTCAACGCCTACTTCCCGCTCTTCATCCCCCAGAGCTTCCTCGCGAAGGAGGCCGCCCACGTCGAAGGGTTCGCGATGGAGTGCGCCGTCGTGACCCACTCCGGCCTCGAGCAGGACGGCGAAGGCGGCCTGCGTCCCAAGGGCAAGCTCGAGGAGCCGCTGATCGTCCGGCCGACGTCCGAGACGATGATCGGCCACATGTACGCGAGGTGGGTCCAGAGCTGGCGCGACCTCCCGATCCTCATCAACCAGTGGGCCAACGTCGTCCGCTGGGAGATGCGGACGCGGCTGTTCCTCCGCACCATGGAGTTCCTCTGGCAGGAGGGACACACCGCGCACGAGAACGCCGAGGAGTGCGAGGAAGAGACGAAGCGGATGCTCGAGGTGTACGCCGAGTGTGCCGAGAACGTCCTCGCCATTCCGGTCATCAAGGGTGAGAAGACCGAGCGCGAGCGGTTCGCGGGCGCCGACTGCACGTACTGCATCGAAGCCATGATGCAGGACGGCAAGGCGCTGCAGGCGGGTACCAGCCACAACCTCGGGCAGAACTTCTCCAAGGCGTTCGACATCTCGTTCCAGACCCGCGACCAGAAGATGGAGCACGTCTGGACGACGAGCTGGGGCGTGTCGACCCGCCTGATCGGCGGGGTGATCATGACCCACTCGGACGACGAGGGGCTGGTCCTGCCGCCGAAGATCGCGCCGGTCGTGTGCGCGATCGTCCCCATCTTCCGCAAGGACGCTGACAAGGACGCCGTGCTCGCCTATGCACGCAAGCTCCTCGTACAGCTCTGCGGTGAGGAGGCGGTCAAGACGGCCGAGTCCGGTATCGGCAACCGGGAGATCCTCAACGTCATGCTGCCCGGCGACAGCCGCCGCGTCGTGCTCGACCTGCGCGATGGCATGCGTCCGCCCGACAAGTTCTTCCACTGGGAGCAGAAAGGCACGCCGTTCCGCATCGAGGTGGGACCCAGGGATCTGGAGAACGGCAAGGCAATGGTCGTCTCCCGCCACCCGCGCGAGAAGGACCTGCAGGACGCATCCGCACTGACCAGCGAGTGGCTGCACGCGTCACTGGACACGATGCAGACGGCGCTCGTCGAGCGCGCGCGGAAGTTCCGCATCGACAACACCCACGTCGTCGACACCTACGACGACCTGAAGGCGCGTCTCGACGGAGGCGGCTTCTTCCTCATGCACTGGGACGGCACCACCGAGACCGAGGAGAAGATCCAGCGGGAGACCAAGGCGACCATCCGCTGCATCCCCTGGGACGACGATATCGAGACCGGGAACGGACCGGTGTCGGTGCGGGAAGCGGGGATCGATCCGGTCAGCGGCGCGCCGTCGAAGGGACGGGTCGTCTTCGCGCGGTCGTACTAGGCGCGTGCGCGGTAGAGGATCAGGAGAACAGAGGTGCTAAGGAGAACCCAGGAACCCAGGAGGAGAGACCAGATCCGATCTGGTTCTTGGGTCCCTGGGTTCTCCTTGGCGTTCCTGCTCTTCTACCGCGCAAGCTCCAGGGACGGAGAGAGGAAGAGGTGAGTCCGGAGATCAACAAGATGGCACTTGGGGCGCGACCCTCCCCCACCATGGGGGCGGCGGCGGCGGGGACTTCGCATCCCGATCCCATCAGCCTGGCGGTCGGGGAGCCGTCCGATGCACCCGCGCCCGAGATCGTGGCGGCGGCGGAGCGGGCCGCTCGCGACGGACTCACCCGGTACGGAGCGGTCCCCGGGCTGAAGGAGCTACGCGAGACACTCGCGAAGGACCACGAGGAGCGCTACGGCATCCAAACCACCATCGAGAACGTCGTCGTCACCGCGGGCGGCAAGCCTGCGCTCATCGACGCGATGCGGTGCATTCTCGAGCCAGGCGACGAAGTCGTGGTCCCGCTCCCCGCCTGGCCCACGTTCCTCGACCAGCCCCGGTGGTGCGGCGGCGAGGGAATCGGAGTCCCGGCCACGGCCGACCTGCTCCCCGACCCCGCGGCCGTGGCCGAGGCGTGCTCCGACCGCGCGAAGATCCTCCTCATCAACAGCCCGGGCAACCCCACCGGCCGCGTGTGGCCCGAGGAGCGCATGAAGGCGATGGTCGACCTCGCCATCGATCGCGACCTGTGGATCCTCTCCGACGAGGTCTACCGTTCCCTCTCCCTCATCGGCCCGCCGCCGCAGCCGCTGTCGGTCGCTCCGGAAGCCGCCGACCGCACGATCGTGGTCACGAGCTTCTCCAAGCAGTTCTCGATGACCGGGTACCGCATCGGCTCCGCGATCGGTCCGGCGGCGCTGATCTCCGCGATCACCCACCTCATGTCGACCGCGGTCACCCACGCCTCGATGCTCTCGCAGTACGCCGCCCTCGCCGCCCTCCACCTCGACGGCACCTGGGAGACCACTCGCCTGGCCCGCCACCGCCGCTGCCGCAACCTCGCGGCCACCACCCTCGACGCCATCGACGGCATCTCCCTCGAGGCGTCCGAATCCGGCCTCTACGCCTTCCCCGACGCTTCCGAGTGGATCACCGACGCCGGCTTCCAAGACGACGCCGCGCTCTGCGCCATGCTCCGCGAAGACTACGGGTTGATGCTCGTGCCCGGCAGCGCGTTCGGATCACCCGGTCGCTTCCGGTTGTCCTGGTGCATCGACGAGGCGCGGCTCGAGGAAGCGCTGGGTCGGCTGAAGCAGGCGCGGGCGGGCCGCTGACGCGGTGATCATCCGCCACCCTCCAACGCGTCGGTGGCCGCGCCGGATTACTGGTGGATTGCGTCTCGCATCAGGTCGCGACGCTACCCCGCCGTGAGTCGCGCGGGGTGGGTCGCGGCCCGCCTCGGTACGCGAGCAATCCGAGCACCGCGAGGGTGGCGAATCCCGCACCGCTCAGGAACGTGGCAGGAGCACCGAACGCGCTCCACAACGCGCCCGCGACCACGCTCGCCAGCAAGACCGCACCCCCGCCGACCAGGTTGAAGATACCGAACGCCGTGCCGCGAAGCTCGGCTGGCCCGGAGTCGGCCACCAGCTTGGCGAACACTCCCTGGGTGAGCCCCATGTGCAGGCCCCACAGGGCTGCTCCGATGAGCACCGTAAGCCGCGATGTGTTCACCGCCAGGACGAGATCGGCGGCCACCAGCATCGTCAGTCCCACGATGAGCAACGCCCGCTGATTCAGCCGATCCGCCGCAACCCCGGCCGGATAGGCGGTCAGGGCGTAGACGACATTCATCACGACCAGCATCAACGGCACGTACGCGAGCGCCAGTCCGACGTCGGCCGCGCGGAGCAACAAGAACGCCTCGCTGAACCGAGCCAACGTGAACACCGCTCCCAGCGAGACGACGAGCCAGTAGCGAAGCGGCAGGCGTCGAACGTCAGCGATCGTCAGGGCGCTTCGTCCGCCGGACTCCTTCTTCGTCCGCTCGGGCTCCCGCACCCAGAACATCAGAAGTGCGACCGCAGCGAACGCTGGGATGACCCCGATCCACAGCACGGTCCTGATCTCGCACGCCAGCCAGGCCATGAGGGCCAACGCGAGCAGCGGACCGACGAACGAACCCACGGAGTCGAGCGACTGTCGAAGACCGTACGCTGCCCCCCGCAGCTCACGCGGCGCTAGATCCGCGACGAGCGCGTCCCTCGGCGCGCCGCGGATGCCCTTGCCGATCCGATCGATGAACCGCCCGGTGAACACCCAGCCGACGGTGTCGGCGAGCGGGAAGATCGGCTTCGTGATCGCACCCAGTCCATAGCCGATCCCCGCGAGCAACTTGCGCTTCCGCAGATAGTCACTGATCGCACCCGAGAACACCTTGACGATCGCCGCCGTGGCCTCCGCGATCCCCTCGACCAGACCGACGGTGATCATCGACGCGCCGAGGCTCGTCACCATGAACACCGGCAGCAAGCTGTGAATCAGCTCCGACGAGATGTCCATGAACAACGAGACGAAACCAATGGCCCAGATTCCTCCGGGGAGGGCTCTGACGCCCGCCGCGGTGGGAGAGCGTCCGCTGCCTTTGGATGGCGTGGTCATCTGAAAGACGACTCCGTCATCTCCGTCCCGGAGCCCCTCGTCCGTGAGCGCGGACCTCGAGGTCCGCACTCCCGACGGATCTGGCTCTCGGTTCAACCATCGGACTCCTGCACGAACCGGATGGAGGTGAGGTAGACGACTCCGGCTGCCATCGCATCGCCCGAGAACGAAGACACGTGGATGCACGCGCCCCCGCAGCGGAGGCCCATGGAGCAGGGATCGGCCTTGGCATCGTCGATGCAGCAGAACTGCTCGGCTGCCCGAGCGTCGTCGGCATGCAGAACGGGGATGGCGAGCTTGAACATCATCATCTCGGGGAAGGTCCGCCGAGATCATATCCCTTGATCGACCCCGCTCCGATGTCTGATAGCGTGGGCCGTCATGCATCTGCTGGACATTCTCGCCTGTCCTCGATGTCGTGCCGACCTCGTCAAGCAGGGCGCTGGTCTCTCGTGTACGGGCTGCGGTCATGCGTATCCCGTCGAGGACGGAGTTCCGATCCTGCTTCCGACCGACGACCCTGCGCAGGTGGTGCACGAGGCCGAGCTCGAGACGCGGGGCGGGTACGTCACGATCGTCCAGCAGGTCTTCGATTCCCTGGGGCCGAACGCGGTGATCCTCGACCTCGGAGCGGGGAATCGGAACGTCGCGGATGAGCGGATCGTGCGCATGGACGTGCTGCGGTCACCGCACGTGGACATCGTGGGGGACGCCCACGCGTTGCCGTTCAAGGACGACGTCATCACATTCCTGCACGCGTCCGCGGTGTGGGAGCATCTGAGGCGACCGTGGATCGCGTCCAAGGAGGTCGGACGCATCCTGCAGCCGGGCGGAAACGCGTTCGTCGATTGCGCCTTCGTATACCCGTTCCACGGGTATCCAGCCGTGTTCTTCAACGCATCCGTCGAAGGACTACGAACGTTGTTCGAGGGCCTCGTGGAAGTCTGCGCCGGCGTCGCGCCCTGGCACATGCCGTCATTCGCGATCGAGGGGCTGCTCTCGCAGTACCACAGGTTCTTCAAGCCGGACACGGAGGAGGGACACCGGTTCGTCGAGATCCTCGAGCAGATCGACACCCTCCCGCTGCGCGACTTCGACCGCTGCTTCGAGCTGAAGGACGCGGAACGGATCGCCGCCGTGGTGTTCGTGTACGTTCGCAAGGCCGTCGCAGACGGCGAGGCCGGCATCCTCCCGGTCGCGGTCGCAGCCGCATGGGCCGGGGATCCGGCACTGCAGGAGCGCTACCGCGATCCGCAAGCGCTGGCCCCGGACATCGATGCCGCCGTGGTCGACAACATGTTCACGTGGGCGCGCGGGGAAGGCCGTGCGGCTGACCCCGCGATCGCCGCGTGGCTCGACGAAGTCGAACCATTCACGCGACGGCTGAGCGGGTGACGGGAACGCTCCAGATCCGCTCTGGCGGCGAAGCCGGAGACGCACCATGCGTCAAAGGTCGAAGACCTCCTTCACGTTGGGGTGGGAGCGGTACGCCTTCACGAGCGCCCGGGCCGCGGCTTTGACGGCGTCCGGGTCGAGATCTCGCGGGAGGTCTACCATCGGCTGCACCTGCACCTGGGACGAGAGCTTGGTGCTCTCGTTGGTGCAGACCGCGAAGACCCGGCCCTTGTCCAGGGGCCAGTTCTTGCCGTCGATGGTGAAGGACTCGCGGGGGGCGTTGCCGTCACGGGTGATGGCGGCCTCGAAGGCATAGCGGATGGTCTGATCGACGGGCCCGGTGAGCGTGGTCTCGCTCCTGACCTTGGTGTGGGTCACCTCGCTGTGGCTGCTCACGCCGTGCTCCGCGCTCCGGTCGCGGTGGATCAAGAGCACGAAGGCGAGGCGATGATCGTCGCCGACCGCGTAGGACGTGAACACGACCTCCGGCTCGCCCGGCTCGACGTGACGAGAGCCGCTCCAGACCCGCACGTCCCCCGAGGAGACCCCGGCGCCCACCGCCGTGGCCGTGACTTTCACGTCGGAATCGCCACCGTCGGCCTCCGCGGGGTCTTTCGAACAACCTCCGACGAACACACCGCCCGCCAGGGCCGCGATCACCATCCACCTACCTGCATCGCGCAAGAACCTGTTTGCCATGGGTGCTCTCCTGCTCAACGCACATTGCGCGGTGACCGTGAGAGGTGACGAGCTTTGTTGGAGACGAGCGAGATTGCCGACGCGTCTGCGCTCACGGAGCCTCCGCCGCCTCGATGCGCACCGGACAGACCTTCATCTCCGCCGTGTGGGTGATGGGGTCGTAGCCGGACCCGGTGAGGACGTTCACGGGGACGTCGTCGAATGCGAAGCTCGAAAAAACGGTGCCGGGCGGAGAGCGGTCCGTCGCGCGGACACGGATGATGACTTCGCCGCGGGGGCTGGCCATCTTCGCCCAGCCGCCGTCTTCGAGGCCGTAGGTCGCAACGTCGTCCGGGTGGATCTCGAGGAGCTCCTCGGGGAGGAGGTAGTCGATGCCCTGAGCGCGGCCAGTCTGGGTGCGGGTGTGATACGACTCGAGACGGCGGCCGGTGGTCAGCCACACCGGGTATTCGGCGCTGATGGTCTCGGCGGGGTCGCGATAGGAGACGACGGTCAAGATGCCGCGGCCGTTCTTGAACTCTCCCTGGTGGAGGATCGGCGTGCCGGCGTGGTCCTTGTCGGGAACGGGCCAGTGGTACTCGCCTTCGGCGATGCGCTCCCAGTCGAGACCGTTGTAGATCGGCGACACCGCGCACAGCTCGTTGAAGACGTCGCGGGCCGACTCGTACTCGAAGCCGTCGATATTCAGACGTTGCGCGATCTGCGAGACGATCCACCAGTCCGGCTTCGACTCGCCGGCCGGCGGCACCGCCGCCCTCAGCCGCTGCACACGCCGTTCGGTGTTGCTGCACACGCCGTCCGTCTCACCCCACGCGGTCGCGGGCAGGACGACGTCCGCCAGCTCGCCCGTCTCGGTGAGGAAGATGTCGATCACCACGAGGTGATCCAGGCTCTTCAGCGCACGCTCGCAGTGGTGGCGATCGGGATCGGAGACCAGCGTGTTCTCGCCATCGATGATCATGCCGAAGACCGACTCGCCGCACCGCTCCAGGGCCGTGACCTTGGTCATTCCCCGTTCGAGCGAGACCTCGCGCCCGTAGAGCTCCTTGAACTTCTGCTGGTTGGCCGGATCGTCGACGGGTTGGAACCCCGCGTAGTTGTTGGGCAATGCGCCGCAATCGCCCGCACCCTGAATGTTGTCCTGGCCGCGCATGGGGTTGATGCCCGTGCCTTCGCGGCCGATGTGTCCCGTGAGCAGCACCAGGTTGCACAGACTCTGGACGTTGTCGACGCCGCAGATGTGCTCGGTGATGCCGAGGGTGTAGTAGAGCGCGCCCCGCTCGGCGCCAGCGTAGAGACGCGCCGCCCGTTCGACATCGGCCGCCGGGAGCCCCGTGATCTCGCTGACCCAGCCCATGTCCACCTGACGGAGGTGGTCGCGGACCGCCTCGAAGTTCGTCGTACGCTCCTCGACGAAGCCCGTGTTTTCGAGCCCGTCGCGGACGATCACGTGGCCCATGCCGAGGAGCAGCGCGACGTCACTCCCCACCCGCAGCGGGAGGTAGACGTCGGAGATGTCCGCGAGCCGGATCTTGCGCGGGTCCGCGACGATCAACTTCGCCCCGCCCGCGAGCGCCCGCTTGAGGCGGGTCGCCGCGACCGGGTGGCACTCCGTCATGTTCGTGCCGATGCAGAAGATGACGTCGGGCTTCTCCATGTCCTCGAGCGGGTTCGACATCGCGCCCCGCCCGATGGTGGCCGCCAGACCGGCGACGGTGGGGGCGTGTCAGGCACGAGAGCAGTTGTCGATGTGGTTCAGCCCCCAGCCCGCGCGCATGAGCTTCTGCATCGCGTACGCGGCCTCGTGGGGCGCGCGCCCCGACGCCACGCCGAAGATCGCCGCCGGGCCGTGCTTGCGCTCGACGCGACGGAACCCCTCGGCGGCGCGGTCGAGCGCGTCGTCCCAGCTCGCGGGACGGAGCACCCCGTCGTCGCCCCGGACCAGCGGCGTCTTCAGCCGCTCCTCGTGCTGGACGAAGTCGTAGGCGAACTGTCCCTTCACGCAGAGCGCACCAAGGTTCGCCGGGCCATCCATCGCCGGCTGGACCCCGACGATCCGGTCGTCCTTCGTCATGATGTCGACCGAGCATCCGACACCGCAATACGGACAGATGGTGCGCGTCTTCTCGATCTCGCCCGGAACGTCGGCATGGCGCAGCGCCTTGCGGTCGGCTAGCGCGCCGGTCGGGCAGGTGTGGACGCACTGGCCGCAGAATGTGCAGTCCGAGTCCTCGAGCGGGCCGCTGAACTCGGTGGTGATCTGGGTGTCGAAGCCGCGCCCCTTCACGCTGATCGCATAGTCGCCCTCCCGCTCCGCGCAGACCCGGACGCAGCGGTTGCACGAGATGCAGAGGTCGTAATCGCGCAGGATGAACGGGTTGGCGTCGTCTTCTCGCGACGCGCCGGATTGGCGGCCCTGGAAGCGGCCTGTGCGGGCCTCGTACCGGTCGACGAGCGCCTTGAGCTCCTGCGACGCATGACCCGCGAGCGGATCGACGTCGATCTCGCGGTTCTCGGATGCGACCAGCTCGAGCAGCGTCTTGCGGTAGCGCTCGACCTTGTCGGTGCCGGTCCGCACGGTCATGCCGGGCGTCGCGAGCGTCGTGCAGGACGCGACGGGGTTGCGGGCGCCCTCCAGCTCGACCACGCACAGCCGACAGGCTCCAAACGCCTCCAGCCGCGGGTCGTAGCAGAGCGTCGGCACCTCCTTGCGGTGGCGCTCGGCGATCTCGTAGAGCGTCTCGCCGTCCGCGAACGCGACATCGCTTCCGTCGAGGTTGATGGTGTAGCGGTCGGCCATGCCCTACTCCCGACCCCCGTCGACGTGACGCGCGACCTGATCGCCGAAGTTCCGGAGCAGCGATTCGGTGATCAGCGGCGCTGCCATCCCCAGCCCGCATGCGCTCGTCGATTTCATCACGTCACCGATGTCCGTGATCTCTTCGGTCCAAGCTGCGAGTTCACTCGGGCCACCGTCGCCCGCGAGTCGCTCCGTGAGGCGTGTCGTCCCGATGCGACACGGGAAACACTTGCCGCACGATTCGTGGGCGAAGAAGCTCATCGCCTGGCGGGCCACCTCCACCATGTCACGCGTGTCGTCGAACACGATCACTCCGCCAGCGCCGAGGAACGACCCGCGCGCACGGAGGCCCGGCTCGTCGAGCGTGACGTCGAGCTCGTTCGGACCAAGGAACCCGCCCGACAGTCCGGCCATGGTGACGGCCTGGATCGTGCGTCCCTCGCCCGGGCCGCCGGCCCAGTCGTCGAGCAGCGTCGGCAACGGCAGCCCGAGCGGCACTTCGTAGTTGCCGGGACGCGCGATATCGCCAGACAGCGAGATCACCTTCGTGCCCGCGTGATCAAGGAGACCGAGGCCGCGATACCACTCCGCACCGTTCGCGAGGATCGGTCCGACCGACGCCAGCGTCTCGACGTTGTTGACCACCGTCGGTAGGTCCTCGTACCCGTGGGTGACGGGGTACGGCGGACGGTTGCGCGGGAAGGGGTGCTTGCCTTCGAGGCTGTTGAGGAGTGACGTCTCCTCACCACAGATGTAGGCGCCGGCGCCGCGCCGCACCAAGAGGTGGAACGGCTGTCCCGGACCCCGCGCATTCTCGCCGAGCAGGTCCGCGTCCTCCGCCTCGCGGATCGCGCGCTCGAGGATCTCCATCGTCTCGGGATACTCGTAGCGCAGGTAGATGAACCCGCGGGCCGCGCCCGTCGCATACGCGGCGGCGATCATGCCCTCGATGACCGCGTGCGGATCGTGGTCGAGCAGCGCGCGGTCCTTGAAGCAACCGGGTTCTCCCTCATCGGCATTGCACACGATGGTCTTCGGCTCGCCCGGCGCCTCGGCCACGGCTTGCCACTTGCGACCGGTCGGGAACCCGGCGCCGCCACGGCCGGCGAGGCCACTGTCGGTGATCACCGTCACGACGTCCTGGGGCACGCCGTAGCGCAGAGCGCTCGTCAGGCCGGCGTAGCCGCCGGTGCGCCGGTACCCGTCGAACGACGCCCGTCCCGGCTCGCGAATACCGCCGAACACGCACTCCGTGACTCCGCCCGGGTTCGGGGGAGGCAGAGGCGACGGCCGCGCTTCGAGCGTCGCCGAGCTCCGCCCGACGAGAGTCCGGTCGCCGTAGAGCACCGGGATGCAGTCGTCGCACCGCCCCGAACACGGCATCGGCGTCGCGCCCTCCCTGCGGAGGGCGCCGAGTATCGCCTCGGAACCAAACAGGCGGCACACCGGACCGTCACATACCCGCGGCACCGCCCGGCCCGGCGGGTGCTGGGCAAAGTGGTGATAGAACGTGACCGTCCCGTAGAGGTCCGCCACCGGAATGCACAGCGCCTGCGACACGACCCCGATCGCCTCTTCCGACACGAACCCGTCCCGCTCGTGGAACGCATGCAGCATCGGAAGGAGCGGCGCCGGTTCGTCCTTCCAGCGTCCGACGAGATCCTGATCCGTCGGTGTCGTGCCTGTAGGGGCCATCTTGCGGCGATCTTAGCCACGGCCAGCGGTCAGGACTACCGGCGCCCGATCGGCGCCAAGATCGTCGCCTGGTTGATCTTCTGATCATCCGCGAACATGGGCGTCTGGCAAGGATGACCTTGACTCCCCCCCGACCGAGCCGATAGAAGAGAAGACATGACCTCGACGCGGCAGACCCGGTTCCTGTTTACCGACTCCGCGGCCACATACGGCCGCGGCGCGGAGGGCCGACGTCCGCCCGATTCCGGCCGGTAGAGCCGGGAGTCGAGCCGACCGAACAACGAGCCCATCCGCGCGCGACGCGGGTGGGCTTTTCTTGTGGATACTCGAGGGGCGGAGACCGGGACGATGGGCACCAACAAGACGAACACGACGTTGACCAAGGAGCGGGCTGCGGTGGATCGCATCGATCGCGAGCTCGTGAAGCTGTTGGCGGAACGCATGGACGCCGTCCAGCAGATCGGCGGCTACAAAGCAGAGAACGCGGACGCCCCCCTGATGGACGCCGGCCGCGAGCGCGTCGTCGCCGAGTCCTGGGCCGACGCAGCGCGCGGACACGGTCTGTCGACCTACTTCGCGGGACGGGTCCTGCGCGAGATCCTCAACTGGTCGCGACGGGACCAGGAGCGACGCCTGGACCGTCCGGAAGCCGACCCAGAGAGGCGGATCCGCGTCGGTTTCCAGGGCACCCCGGCCTCCTACAGCGACCTTGCGGCCCGCAAGATGATCGAGGCCCGCCTGGGGGTCGATGTCGCTTCCACCGAGGAGCCGGGTGAGCAGACTCGACCCAAGGCCACCCGACACGGCTACCGCACCTTCGTGGACGCGCTCGACGCCCTCGAGCGCGACGAGATCGAATACGCGCTGATGCCGATCGAGAACACCATCGCCGGCAGCATCAATGAGGTCTACACGCTCCTCGCCGAACGCGAGGTCTGCGTCGTCGACGAGGAGGTCTGGGCCGTCGAGCACGTGCTGTGCGCGCTGCCCGGGATCGGACTGGATGCGATCCGCACGGTGCGCTCGCAGGCGATCGCGCTTCAGCAATGCCGGCGCTTCCTCGACGGGCTGCCGGGCGTCGTCGCGGAGAGCACGTTCGACACGGCGGGCGCGGCGCGGTCACTGCTGGATGGCGGGGACTCGTACGCCTCGGCAATCTGCTCGGAGGAGGCCGCCCGCGAATTCGGGCTCGACGTCATCCGACGCGACATTGCCGACC
>NZBC01000153.1 GCA_002687715.1 Planctomycetota bacterium
CGATGACCACGACCCTCACGGCGCTCATCGAGACCCTGCGTCGACAGCCCAACGCGCTCGTGTTCGGTGATCCACCGGAAGAGAAGCGTCTGCCGGGAGGCAAGCGTTGATGCGACGAATCGGCCTTCTGGCGTCGCTCGTGGCCCTTGCCGCATGCACCTCATCGCCCGCGCCCGTGATCCACGAGTACCTCGTCCGCCGCGAGCCCGGGCCGGTCAAGGCCGCCGCGAAAGAAGCGCCGCTGCTGCATCTGAGGGCGCTCCGGGTCGCGTCGCACGTGAAGGGCATCACCGTCGTTCGACCCGACGGTGAGATCGACACGCTCGTCTACCACCGATGGGCCGCGCCCGTCGCCGACATGGTGCGCGACTGGCTCATCGCGGATCTGGAGGCGACCGGCCGCTTCCACGGGGTGCTGGGGCCCACCTGGTCCGGCCATCGAGCGACCCGGGATCGGACCACTCTCGAGATCACGGTCCGGCGATTCGAGCTCGAAGAAGCCGCTAACGGGTCCACCCAGGCCCGGGTCGAGATCGGCGGACTGCTCAGCCACGGGGGGCGGGTCCTGCCCCTCGCCTGGGTCTCCGGGCGGGCGCCCGTCGAGTCCGCGGCCGGCCCGGCCTACGCTTCGGCCATGAGCGCCGCCCTCGGGGAGGCGGCCGCCACTCTGGTTGACGGCATCCTCGCCGGCGCTGATCCGGCCCGTTGAACGTAGCGCCGCGACCCAATAGGGTTGAGGGCCATGCCGGTCTCGCCCCTCTTCGATCTCGATCAGCTCGACCTCGACTCGGTCGTCTTCGACAAGAACGCGATCCGCAGCCACAATCCGCATCGCTTCGAGTTCGAACTGATCGACGCGATCTGCCACTTCGACTCCGAGACCCTCGACGCCGTCGGGTATCACGACCTGAAGGAAGACGCTTTCTGGGTCCGCGGCCACATCCCCGGCACGCCGATCTTCCCCGGCGCCCTCATGATCGAGTCGGCCGCGCAGCTGTCCGCGTTCTGCTACCGGCACCGCTTCGGGCAAGAATCGGATCGCTTCTTCGGCTTCGGAGGCATCGACAAGCTCTCGTTCCGCGGAATGGCCAGCCCTGGCCAACGCCTGTGGATGATGTGCAAGGACATCGTCCTCAACCGGCGTCGCTCCCGCTTCGCGGTCCAGGGCATCGTCGAAGATCGCATCGTCTTCAGCGGCGAGATCATTGGCGTCTCCATGCCGGTGGTCGCGAAGCTCGACGGCGAGGCCCAGGCGCAGCAGGCGTAGTCGAACCGCTCGCTGCGGGCGCTCGCGCTCGCCGCACCACCCGGTGACGCCGGTCACTTCGCGGTAACGTCCAGCCACCGCGCCAGGCCCATGCCGCCCCCATTCCCCCCGTCCCCACGCAACGGTATGCCCGTTGCGAACGGGTCCGGCGTCGTCGGATCGATACTCGGTCCATCGGCAATCGCGGCAGGAGCCGGGAACCGGGAGTCACGTTGGCTTCCGGTTCCCGTTTGAGCCGCCGCGACAGCGGGAACCACGAACTCCAGAGCGCTGGGAGCCTCGGCCAGAGCGGTGACGCCCGCTACGAGACGACCACGACCATTACCGGGGGGTAACCGTCTCTCGAACGGTCACCCCGGCGGAAACGAACCGGGCCAGTGACGCAAGTCCTTTGAAGGCGGGGCTGCGGGCGGGATACGGCCCCGCTCGGCCCGGTCGGTACGCACCTTGCGAAAAGAGCGTCAACAAGCAGCCGGGCGCATGGCGCGCTCGGCGATCAGATCGCGGCAGGAGCTGGGACCGGCGACCTTCGGGTGGTCGGTCCCTCCTTATGGCCCCGAATCGAAAACAGCCGGCTCAGGGTGGAGCCGGCTGTCTCGCTTGTGCGCGACGGAATCGGGTTGGTCCAGGCTAGTACCCACCGTAGGTCGGCGAGCCGGGCCGGCCATATCCGGGCGCGGCGCTGGGAGCCCCGACGGGCTCTGGGGTCTTCTCGGGCGACGAAGCCACCTCCGGTTCCGCAGCAACGGTGGGCTGCGGCTCGGCAGGCGCGGACTCTTCGCTCGGCTGCTGCGCGGGCTGAGGCTCGGGCAGCCCCTCGGCCACGAGCTCCGCGAGCGTCACCTTGTTGAGGTAGTTGACGAAGAGCCCATGGGCCCGGCGAAGCACCGCCTTGAGGCGGAGTGCATCGTCTACCCCGTTCCCCGGCTCCCCCGTGGGCGGATCGAGGGGCTGCGCACCCTCTTCGAGAACCTCCACGACTTCGCCCAGGTTCACGCTCTCGGGATCGCGGTCCAGCCGCACGCCCCCGCGACGGCCACGGATGGCCTTCACGTAGCCGTGATTCTGCAGGCGGCGAATGACCCGTCCAAGGTGCGCGGCACTGATCTGGAAGTAGCCGGCGATCTCGTCGGTAGTGCAGTTCTCACCTTGCTTGGCCGCCATGTAGACCAGCGCTCGCAAGGCATAGTCAGTCTGAAGCTTGAATCTCACCTTTCACTCCCCTCCGCCCGGTGCTCTCGTCGCCGCGCCCTCGCCCTCTTGAGGGAAATCTTTCCACGCGGATCGCCTTCTGAAACCTAGATCGGCCTTTGCCAAGCTCTGACCGCAGTGGGATTTGGGTAAGGCGAGCAGGGGCGGCTGCGGACCGCTCGGACCGCCTCGGTCGCCATAACCGATTGTCCTAGACGACCCTCCGTCGAGCGGGCCTGGAAGAAGCCTCCGCACGCGGTTTTTCGCAGCGCCGGTTTTTGCACCACCGGGTGAATCAGAACCCGAAGAAACCCGCGATGCGCTCAGTCGAGCGTGTACGTGATGGGAGCGCGCCGCCCGCCCGTCGCCGCCATTTCCAGCCGCTCCTTGGCGACGAATCCGGAGTTCACGGCCATGACGTGGCTGTAGCGGATCGAGTAGTGCGGGATGGCCTTCTCGAGCAGCTCTTCCGATAGCTCGCGGTCGCGCTCCTGGAGAGTGGCCTTGTTCGAGGCGAACTGATCTCGGTCCCAGGCCTCGACCTCCTCGACGAGTTCGCGGTACCGCGGCGCACTGGGCCAGTCGGTCTCGGCGTTCACATACCAGTGGAACACCTTGCCCAGCTTCTCGAGGAACAGGTCGTGATCATCACCGAATCTGAGACACGACCCGTCGAAGTAGTTCCCGAGCCGTGCCATCTTCTCGACGTCGATGAGGTCATTCTCCTCGGAGATGCGGTAGCCCGCGGTGCCGGGGAACGGGAAGAAGATCGCCCACCGGAAGCGCCCCATCTTGATGCGGGCGCAGAGGCGTATGGTCTCGAAGATGTCGTCGCGCGTCTCGAACGGCAGGCCGAACATCACGAACGCGGACGTGTGGAGATCGTGCGCGTGGGCGGCCGCGAACGCCCGTTCGATGGCGTCGTTGCTCATGTACCGCCACAGGACCTCGCGCCGAATGCGGTCGCTACCGCTTTCGAGGCCGTACTTGACGATCATGCAGCCCGAATCCTTGAGCTGCCCGGCCATCTCCTCGGAGAACTGCTGGACGTGCGCGTTGACGACGTAGGGCAGACCGAGCCCCGATTCGCGGTACGCCTTGGTGAAGTCGGCGACGTACTGACGGTTCAGGGTGAACAGGTCGTCGTCGAAGATCAGCGTGTCGATGTGCGGGTGCGCCGCCTTGAGGGCCTTGATCTCGCCGATCACGCGCTGGGCCGGGAAGTGGCGCAGGTACTCCTTCGCCTTGCGCACGGCGCCGTCATCGACGTAGCGATCGACGATCTCCTTGTTGAAGCAGTAGGTGCACTTGTAGGGGCACCCGCGACTGGTGAGCATCCCCATCCAGCCTTTCTTCACGCGCACGATGTGGTCCAGGTCGAAGAGCTCGAAGTCCTGATCGGGGAGCGTGGCGAGGTCGGGGAACGGGTCGACGGCATTGATCACGACCTCGCTTCCCGGGCTGAACCGCTCCGGGATGCGCATGTTCGGCACCGTGGTGACGTCGCCCCCCGCGTCCATGCGGTTGACGAGTTCGAGCAGCGCGAACTCGCCCTCACCGACGCACACGTATTCGAAGTGTGCTTCCGCGACGACATCCTCCGGCACCATTGTCACGTGGACGCCGCCGATGACCTGCGGGATGCCGAACTCCTCGCGGAGCGCCTCCGCGACCTCGACCGACCATGCGTATTGCTGGCTCATCACCGAGTGGCCGATGACGTCCGGCTTGAACGCACGCACACGCTCCTTGATCTCCTCGATCGAGGGGATCGGCCAGAGGCTCTCGCAAACATGGATCAGGCCTGTCTCGTGCCCGCCCGACTTCAGGACGCCGGACAGCCCGGCGATGCCGTGGTTGATGCCCGGCGGGCAGTCGATGCTCGGGTAGATGAACAGGACCCGCATACGCTCTCCCTCTCGTCTGGACCCGGGTGGCCAGGGCTGCCCGCAGCGGCCTCACCCTAACCACCCCCTCAAACCCGGTAAAGCACTCCGGAGCCTGGAGATGGCGCGGGGTACCGATGGTCCGCAGAGCGACCTATACTGACCCGTTCACCCCTGTCCCCCAAGGGAAAGAGCGTGCTATGCGCATCTCGTTCGCCGGCCTCCTCGTCGTCCTGATCACGGGGTCGAGCCCCGCCCAGACACTCGCGCCCGTCAGCATCGTCGTCGACGAAGACGGGCTCTACGAGGTTCCGTACGCCCTGCTGTCGCCGCTGATCGACGCCCGCCGGCTCCAGACGGACTCCCTCGGGTTGTTTCGACTGGGGACCGAGGTGCCGATCCAGATCCGCGGAGGCCGCGACGGTCGCTTCGATCCCGGCGACTCGATCATCTTCTGGGGTGAGAGGAACCGTGGCCCCCACTCGCACGACTCCGCGTACATCCTCAAGCGCTCACGGAACCCCCGGCGCATCCGAAAGCTCGAGGTCCAGGCCGGGACGAAGTCGGTCGACGAGGCCTGGCGCCACGTCGTCATCGAGGAGGACGAGATCCTCGCGCCGATCGCTTGCGTCCGTCAGGAGGTGATCAGAGGACCCGCGCACGACCACTGGTACTGGAAGCGGATGCCCGCTCCGATCACGCTGACCCAGCCGTCGTTGGGCGAGACCACGGCGACCTTCCTGTGCGAGATCCACCCGGAGCCGCGCCGAAAGGTCAGCGCCCGGCTGTTCATCGACGTGCTCGGACCAGCGGTCCCCGGCATCGACCAGAAGATCGTCGTCAACGTCAACGGACGCGACCTCGAACCCGTGACCTGGAACACTCCCCTCGAGAAGCGCATCGAGCTGCGCGTCCCCGTTGGCATCATCGAACGCAAGAACAGCGTCCAGATACGCAACCTCTCCCGCGTCCCCGCCTACGCCGAAGCCGACAACGAGGTCGGTCAGCGCCTCCGCAACGCGATCTACATCAATCGCATCACCTTCGAGGTGCCGACGCTGCTTCTCGGCCCCGCCCGCGACGACGGTCACCTGATCTACTACATCCCGCGAGAATCCCTGAAGACGACGGATCCGCTCAGGTTCCGATCGATGACCCGCGAAGGGTCCCTCACCTACGACGTTGGTCACCACGCGTTGGGCCGGGGCGGGTTGGTCAAGATCGGGCCAAGGAAGGAGGTGGTTGTCGCTTGCATCGGCATGGGCGGACTCAAGGAGCCCAAGCGGGTCGACCTCCTGCGGCGCACCGACGCGCACCTGCCCGGCCCCGGCGCGGACTGGGTCGTCGTCACGACCTCGCGGTTCAGACCGCAGGTGAAAGCCCTCGCCGAGCACCGCCGCAAGGGAGGCTTCACGCCTCTGATCATCGAGGCCCGCGAGCTGTACGACACCTTCACCCACGGCGACTTCGATCCGAAGGCCATCGGGATGTTCGTTCGAAAAGCCCACCAGGATTGGAAGAAGAAGCCGCGATACCTGCTCCTCGTCGGCGATGCAGATCACGGAGCAGACTGGATCTCCACCAAGGAGACCATCCCCACTCACCTCGTGATGACCGACTACAACGGCGCGACCGCGACGGATGCCCCGTTCGGCGACGTCAACGGCGATGGGACATGCGAGGTCATGGTCGGACGATTCCCCGTTCGCAGCCGCGACGACCTGCTAACGGTCATCAGCCGCACCATCGACCTCGAGCGGCGTCCGCCGCCCGGTGCGTGGCGACGGCGGGTCCGCTTCGTCGCCGGCGAGGCGCGCTTCAACCCGATGATCGACGGCATCATCGAACGCACCTTCCGCCGCGTCGTCAGCAAGGAGATCCCCGCGGCGTTCCGCATGTCGATGACGTACGGAAACCCGGACTCACCGTTCTACTGGCCCGCGGGGCGGTTCAGCGACCGCGTCATCTCGGAACTGAACCAGGGTGCGCTCGTCATGACCTACGTCGGGCACGGATCGACGCGTGCGTTCGACCGCATTCGCGACCCCAGCGGCGGGGTGCACCCGATCCTCGACGTATCGAGCGTTCCGAAGATCGACGCGAGAGGACGCAACGCCATCCTCGCGATCATCGCCTGCTGGACCGGCAACTTCGACCAGCCCGGCCGCGACAGCATCAGCGAGCTCCTGCTCCGCAAGCGTGGCGGCCCCGCGGCGATCGTGGCATCGTCACGCATCTCGCACCCCTACCCCGACGCGCTGTTCGGCCTCGGCCTCGCCCGCGCGTTCTTCAAGTCGCGCAAGCCGCTGGGCGACGTCTTCGAAGAGGCGCGGGGGATCATGATGCAGGAGGCCTCCGGTAGCCTCGCGAAGATCGCGAAGCCGTTCCTCTCCAAGGCCATCGACCCCGACACGCTCGTCAAGGACCACCTCTGGCTCTACAACCTCCTCGGCGACCCCGCGCTCAAGATCCCGTTCCCCGAGCACGAGCTCACCCTCACCACAAAGGGCCCCATCCACGCCGGCCAGCCGCTGGAGGTCCACGTCGCGTGCGGCGCCGCAGCGGGCCGGCTCCTCCTCTCCCTCGACCGTCCGCTCTCCCGCCAGGGCAAAGGCCTCACCAAACCAGACCCCGCCTCCAACCACGCCGAAGCCATGGTCATCGCCAACCACCGCAAGGCCAACGACCCCACGGTTGCATCCAGTGAGCTGGACGTGAAGGGCGGCAACGTCAAGCTCATCCTCGACCTCCCCGGCGACCTCAAGCCTGGCTCCTACCACCTCAACGCCTACCTCGTCGGCGGCGGCAAGGGCGACGCCCTGGGGACGGTGGCGGTGAAGATCAGCAAGTAGCCACGACGCGATCACCGTGAATCAGCGCGCCAGCGCCGGGAGCAGCACCAGCGCGGATCTCCAGGCCCGCTCCGGGTCCGGACCGGGCTTCGCCGTCAGAGCGGACCCGGAGGTCCGCGCTCCCCTGCAGGCCAGCCATCGAGGCACCCGAGATCAGCGTTCGGTGGAACCGTCCGCCGACTGGATGAACCGCCGCATGGCATCCGCACCCGCAATGGCCGGATTCAGGTCCAGCGATCGCTGCCACGCGCTCTTCTGTCGGGCGGGATCACGGAGGGCCCGCGCCGCGAGCCCCGCCTCCTTCCACGCGGCCGCCGCGCGAGAGGAATGCGCCCCGCGCGTCCTGAACTCCGTCGCCGCCTGCTCGTAGCGTGTCCACGCGCTCTCCAGGTGATCCTTGCTCACCTCGGGGTCCGGGCTCTGGGCGTGGGATCGGAGCGACACCTTGCCAAGGAGGTAGAGGGCGTCGGGGTCCTTGCTCTGAGCGAGATCGACGAGCCAGGTCTCGACGGGCGAGAGGGCGATCTTCTCATCCGCGACGCGCTGGCGTTCCAGGAGCGCGCGGGACCGGTTCAGCAGACCCTTGCGATAGCGAGGCCGGTGGCTCAGCGCTTCTTCGAAGGCGGCATCCGCGCGGGTGAAGTCCGCAGCGTGCGCATCGAGATCCGGGTCGGGCAGGAACCAGTAGACGCCGAGGTTGTTCCACGCCTTGTGGTCTTCCGGATAGGCGCGGACGACGTCGCGGCAATAGGTGCCGCGATCCTCGTAGACGGGAATGCGAAGAACGGTGACCGTCGCGTAGCCGGCGACCGCGATCAGCGCCGCCGGTCCGAGAAACGCCGGGAGCGGCGCAAGCAATCGGCGGCCGAGCAGCACGAGCGCGGGAACGAGGAACAGTGCCGGCATGTAGTTGAACCGCTCGGCCATCACCGCACCGATGGGGATGAGCTGGAGGATCGGAAGCAGACACAACAACGTCGCCGCGACGAGATAGGCGGGCACGAGCGCGTCACGTCTTCGCCGCCACGCGAAGTAGAGACCGACGACCCACAAGGTCAGGGCAAGGAAGCTCAACCCGCCGAGCTCGGCATCGGGTTGCGCCCACGCATGCGCACGGTGATCGGCGGCCAACCCGATGGGCAGGACGAGCAGCGCCAACAAGCGGAAACACGCGCGCACCCCGAGCGCGAACCGCTCGATCACGCTGCGATCCTGGAACACGACCCCCTCGCCCGCGCCCGCAAACGACGGCAGCACGCCCTGGACGGCGGTCATCCGCAGAACGAGGTAGATACCGAACCCGATCATCAACACCGGCAGCCGCCGGTGGTGTCCCGCACCCGGCAGGAGCAGGACGAGGATGGGTAGCGTGACGGCCATCTCCTTCGAGAGGAGTCCGAGCAAGAAGCAGACACCGAGCCCGACCGTGGCCCGACCGAACATCGGTTCATCAGCGTCCCGCGCCCGCAGCGCGAGGCCGAGGCCCGCAACACAAAAGAGCGCCGACAGGACGTCGGTCCGCCCGCTGATCCAGACGCTCGCGCCGAGCGCGCCCGGCTGGACGCCGAAGATCGTTGCCGCGATGGCCGCCGTCCACGGAGCGAGGCCGAGTCGGACCAGGAACCCGAAGAGCAGGGCCACGACCATCAGGTGCAATCCGAGCGTGATCCCGTGGGACACCCTCGGGTCGAAGCCGAAGCCAGCGCCATCGACGAGGTACGACAGCTGGACCAGCGGCCGATAGAGCCCGATGTTCCGGCTGCCCCAGTAGTTGGTCTGGAACAGCGCGCCGGCCCGATCCCATCGCAGAAGGTCTGGGTTCTCCAGGATGGCCTCGATGTCGTCGTACGCGTAGCCGCAGGACAGCTGGGGTAGATGGACCAGCACCGTGACGACGAGGACGGGCCAGAGGAGTCGGTTCGGGAGTCTCATCCGGGAGTTGGAACGACAGACGAGGCCGGGACGTTCGCACGACCTCGCCGGAGTGTCGGTGGCGGGTTGTACCATCTGTGCATTGGGGGGGCCCCATAAGAAGGAAATGCGCAAAGGGACGCCGGCCCGCCGCGGAGACCGCTCCGTGACGGCCCCCCTGCGCACCCCTCTCCTCACTCTCGCTGCCGCCGTCCTGCTCGCCGCCCTCGTCGCGGACCGCACCGGCCTCCCATTCCCCCGCGCCGCCGCCGTCACCCTCATCGCGTTGCTCGGCGTCATGGTGCTCGGCCGGTTCCTCGGGCTCGACGCGCGCGGGCGACGCCGTCGTCGCTTCCTCGGCTTCCGCCTTCGCGATCTCGACCGCCTCTCCGGGATCGAGTTCGAGGACTGGATCGCGCACGTCCTCGAGCGCGCGGGCTTCCGGGTCACACGCACGCCGCGCTCCGGCGACTTCGGCGTCGACCTCGTCGCGGTCCGCGACGGTCACCGCGTCGGCATCGAGGCCAAGCGACGCAGCAGTCCCGTATCGAACGACGTCGTCCGCTCGGTGGTCGCCGGTTGCCAGTACCACCGGTGCGATCGCGCAGCCGTGGTCACGCAGTCGTCTTTCACGCGAACCGCACACCGACAAGCGACCGGCGCCGACCCGGAAGTCGTACTCATCGGACGTGACGACCTGGACCGCCTCCCAGAACTATTAATTCCCTAGTTGACACCGTTTCGAGCCGGGACTACTCTCTCCCCACGCGAACTATTAATGAATCAATAGTTCGGAGACCACGGCTGGGAGGGAACGACGCGTGGCCAGAAGAAAGTCACCGACGCTCACGGAGGCGGAGCTTCGCTTGATGAATGTGCTCTGGGACGGTGGTCCCGGCACGGTGGCCCAGGTGCTTGCAGCGCTCGGGCAAGGACGCGGTGCTCCTGCCTACAGCACCGTGCTCACCACCCTGCGCATTCTCGAGGACAAGGAGTGCGTTCGCCACACCAAGGACGGACGCGCCTTCGTCTATCACCCCGTGCTCGAACGGCAGGACGCGCGCCGGAACGCGCTGCGCTTCGTCCTTTCTCGCTTCTTCGAAGACTCGCCAGAGCTGCTGGTCCAGAACATCCTCGATGACGAGGTCGATGCACGCGAGTTGCGTCGGCTGCGCAAGCTCATCGAGAAAAGGAAATGACCGTGGGCCAATTCATCACCACCATCGACGAAGCCGCGCTGACCATCGTGCCCGCGCTGCTCACGGGTCTGCTCTTCGGCTTCGTCCTGTACCTCCTCGTCGCGACCGTGCTCGCCTTCACTCCTCGGAGCAACGCCGCGACCCGACACGTCGTCTGGTGCGCCGTCCTGGTCGCGGTCGTCGTCCTCCCGTTCCTGCCCCCCTCGGATGAGGCCGCATCCAACGGGGCGCTGGCGCGGGTGACGCGACCGTCACCAGGCGGCGCATCCTCGTCTCCGCCCGCGGCCACGGAGGCCGCGGGCACCCCTTTCCCCGCTCGAGCGTCCAGTGTCGTGATCGGCGCCCTCGGCGCGAGTGCACCCGCGACCGGCGAATCCGCGCGAGGGCCCCAGGGCGGCCCGGCCGCCATCGCCGACGCCCGCGACGAAGCACGCCGTCGGTTCTGGTCCCTGCCCCATCTTCCGGCCTGGCTCCCGCTCCCGCTGTTCTTGCTCTGGATCGTGGGCGCCGCCGTCATGCTCTACCGCATCTTCCGCGGGTGCCGGGGACTCATGGCATTGCGTCGCGACAGCGATCCGCTGCCTCCCTCCCACCAGGACCGCTTCGACCGTCTTCGCCGGCTCGTCGGGTGTGACCGCCCCTGCGACGTGCGGAGTTCTCCGTTCATCGCGTCGCCCCTCACCGTCGGGCTCTTCCGGCCCATCGTCCTGCTGCCCGTGAAGCTGATCGGCTACCTGAAGACGCAGGAACTCGATCAGATCCTGGCCCACGAACTCGGCCACGTCCGCCGTCGCGACGACTGGAGCACCTTCTTGATCCGCGTGGTCCAGGCGGTGTCGTTCTTCAACCCCGTACCGAGGTGGATCGGCCGCCGCCTCGACCTCGATCGCGAGATCGCCTGTGACGACGGCGTCGTGGCGATCACGCGACGCCCCCGACGCTACGCCGACTGCCTGACCCGCCTGGCCGAGATCACGGCCGGCCCCCGCATCGCCATGCACGACCGGGCCGCCCTGGCCCCCGCCGCGCTCGGCCCGACCAATCAGCTCACCCGGAGGATTCACATGCTTCTCGACACCCAACGCAACACCTCCCCCCGCCCGTCGCTGCTCGTCTGTATCGTCGTCCTCGGCGTTGCGGCCATGGTGGGGTTCCCGCTCGTTCAGGCGCTCCCGCGTATCGAGATCGCCCCAGTGCCGCAGGAGCCCGAGGCCAGGTCCGGCGATGCCGCGCCCCAGCGCCTGGCGCCGTCGTGCTGTGTCGAGGTGCCCGAACCACCCGACGTCCCGAGTGAGGACCACGCATGGACGAAGAGCGGTCGCGCGTACTCCGTGAGCTATCGCGGCCCGGTCGTCGTCGCGCCGGATGACGGCTCCATCCGAGAGGTGCCCGTCGGAGGCCACGCCCGCATTCGTGTCAAGCACGGCCGCAAGGTCCTCGAGTACGAGGTGACGCGCACGCCCGACGACGCGTCGCTCGTGCGTTTCGCCGGCAACGGCAAGGCTCTCGACCTCCAGGACGAGGACACCCAGGAACTGCTCGAGGATCTCATGGAGAAAGCGATCGAGCACACCGGCCTCGGTGCGCGCTCCCGTGTCCGCCGGCTCCTCGATCGCGAGGGGATGCCGGGAGTCATCTCCGAACTCAAGGAACTCAAGGGCAACTACCCGCGCCGCCGCTACGTGGAGGAGGCGCTCCGGGTCACCCAGGAGACGTCCCAACTCGCAGCGCTCGCACGCGCCGCGAGCCACCAGATCGGCGAAGGCCACCTCGTCGCAGTCATGTCGATGATCGCGAAGCGCCAGCTCGACGACGGACAACTCACATACGATCTCATCCGAGTGCTGCGCCACGTCCGGAGCACCTCGCTCCGCACCCGCGTCCTGACCGCCATCGCCAGCATCCGTCCGCTGACGGGCATGGCGGCCCACGACTTCCTCCAGTTCGCAACCCAGCGCAGCTGCAACGGCTGCGGCCGACCTGAGCTGCTCGTGAAGAGCCTCGTGTTCTACCTGAGTGACAAGCAACTCCGGGGCGAGTACTTCACGGCGCTCCGGAACTGCAACAGCGAGGACGTCCGCCGGCGCGCCGCAGCCGCCATCCTCGCGTGGGAGCACTGCGACGAAGAGCTGATGGAGCAATGCGTCCGCATGACGCGACACTTCGGGTCGGATGGCATCCGGTCCCACATCCTCACCACGGTCGCGTCGCGAACGAAGAGCGCACGCCTCGTCGACCGCATCCTCGACGACGGCAGCCGGGTCATCGGATCCGACACGGCCCGCCACAACGTGATGACGGCCGTGCTCGCCCGCAAGAAGCTCACCTCCAGCAACCTCGACCGCGTCCTGGCGTGGATCACCAAGGTGAGTTCGGGCCACGTGAAGACGTCGCTGCTCCTTGCCGCCCTCCCCCACTGTCCCGGGCGGACCGTCAACGGCGTCATCGAACTCACGCCCTACCTCCAGAGCGACCCGGACCGCCGTCAGGTCCTCGCCGCCGTCCTCGACCGCAAGGACCTCGACTGCTTCACCCTTCTCCGCGTATTCGAGTCGATGCGCCAGCTCAGCTCCGACCAGCGCAAGTCGAGCCTCCTCGTCCAGGTCGCCCCGCGATGCAAGCCGAGCCTCATCGACCCGTTCCTCGAGATCACCTGGACCCTCTCCTCCGACGCCGAGAAGATGCGCGCCCTCGTCGCACTGCTCGACAACAAGGAGCTGCCCAAGACCGCCGTCGCGATGATCAAGAAGTCGCTGACCCGGAGGTTCGGCAGCGCGAGCATCCGCGACTGCGTGATGAAGGTCGTCGACGCGAAGCTGACAGACTGATCGACTCGACTCAGAACGCGATCACGCCGCGAGCGATCTCCCCCGAGAGCATCGCGGCGTACGCGTCGTTCACCTCCTCGAGCGCCCAGCGACGGCTGACCAGCCGATCCAGCGGTAGCCGCCCGCTGGCGTAGTGGTCGCACAGGAGCGGGAAGTCACGCTCGGGATCGCAGCTCCCGTAGTAGGAACCGAGGACCGCCTTCTCCTCGCGGACGAGGCGCGCGGTATCGAGTTCGGTGGTACTGCCCATCGGCGCGAGACCGACGAGAACGCACCGGCCGCCGGATCGGGTCGCCTCCAGCGCGGTCGCCTGGGCCTGCGGATGTCCCACCGCCTCGATCGCACAGTCGGCACCGAAACCGTCGGTGAGCTCGCGGACCTTCTCCAGCGCTCCCGATCCCGCAGCGACGGCGTGCGACGCTCCGAAATCGGCAGCCATCTCGAGCTTCGCGGCGGCGCGATCCACGACGATGATGGGATCGCAGCCCACCATCCGCGCGGCCATGACCGCCGAGAGACCGACACCGCCAGCCCCCAGCACCACGACACTCTCCCCCGGCTCCAGCGCGGCCGTGTTGAGGATCGCACCCGCGCCGGTGGTCACCGCGCACCCGATGAGCGCGGCGATTTCGAAGGGCACGGCATCGGGCACGGGGACACAGCACGGCTCGGGTACGACCGTCCGGTCGGCGAAGCACGCAAGACCGCAGTAGTGGTAGACGGGGCGCCCGTCGTCCAACGCGAAGCGGGGGGTGCCGTCCAGCATCGTGCCGGCCCACAGCGGCCCCACGTAGGTCCGGCAGAGAGCGGGGCTCCCCTTCTTGCACAGGAAACACGTACCGCAGTACGGCGCCCAGTTCAGCGCGACGCGATCGCCCGGAGCGACCTTGGTGACTCCGGCGCCGACTGCCTCGACGACCCCCGCTCCCTCGTGCCCCAGGACGGCCGGGAGCGGATGCGCGGTGTCACCGGTCACGAGGTGCCAGTCGCTGTGGCAGATCCCGGCCGCGGCAACGCGAACGAGCACCTCACCTTCGCGAGGCTCCGCGAGCCGCAGCTCAAGGACCGCGATGGGGCTGCCCGACTCCGTGACGACCGCGGCGCGCGTCTTCATGCTCGGACGCGGGGCGTTACCGGCGAGCCTTCGCCGGGAGCTTGTCGAGGATCTCGCGGATCGTCAGGTTGAGCATCTCGTTGGTGACCTCGCCGCGGTTGCTCGGAGTGACGTTCGCCGCCGCGATCCGGGGCCAGTCCTGGAACACCCGCTTCCAGAGGACGCCGCCGTCCTTGCCATGGAGCACGGCCTCGCCACCGGCGTAGATGCGCCCCTTGCCAATCAGCTCGCCCGTATCCCACTGGCTCAGCTTGATCACCAGGGCCGCATCCGCTCCCGTGACCGAGGCGACCCGCCCCGGATCCGTTGCGCCGGGGTGCTCAGCGATCGCCGTATCGATGAAGGCGTCCTGGGGGACGGAGTACCGCTTGGCGTCGAGCAGAACCCGACGCGCCGTAGCGCGGATCTTCGTGCTGAGCACGACGTCGCTGGGCGTCGCCACCTCCGGCGCGAGGACGGCGATGTCGATGAGCTCGATCTCCGAGAGCCCGGGGGTCACCTCGGTTCGGTCGACGCGGGCCCGCTCCGGAGACCCAGTCTGGCAAGCCGACAAGAAGATCGCCAAGGAGGCGAGAAGGAAAGAGACGCGCTTCATGGTTTCCCTCCCGGAGGATGGTGGTTGGTCAACGGTCACGGAGAGCCTCCGCGTCCGCAGCGTCGAATGCACGCCGGAATCGGAGGCACGACTCGCACCGCCCGCACGGGTCGTCCCCCCCAAGGTAACAGGACCAGCACAGGTCCAGCGGCGCACCGGCCGCCCGAGCCCGGCGGACGATCTCCGTCTTGTCCATATCGATGGTCGGAGCCACGACTTGGACGCCGTTGCGCGTCGACAGGGCAAGTGCGCGGTTGGTGGCCTCGATGAAGCCCGCGGAGTTGTCCGGGAACGTCTGGGCCTCCTCGCGGTTGAACCCGCAGACCACGTAGGCCGCGTCGTTGGCTTCGGCCCAGGTCGCCGCGACCGCGATCAACGCCCCGTTTCGATTCGGGATCCAGACGGCGGCCGCGCTCGCGCGCGCCGCCCCGTCCACGTCGTCGAGCTCCTCCGCGGTCAACGACGGGAGCTGTTTGGTCGGATCGACCATCGCTCCGCCCGCGGCTTCCCGCAGGAACGGCAGGAACAGCGTGCGGTGCGGAATCCCCAA
The DNA here is from genome assembly GCA_002687715.1 of Planctomycetota bacterium. GTDB lineage: Bacteria > Planctomycetota. Next base: position 15,394 of record NZBC01000153.1, read on the forward strand.
GCGTTGTGCGACCGCGTACGCCGCCCCGAGCTCGCGCTTCCCTGCCTTCTGCCCGTAGTCCATGGTCAGCGCGAGCACCGGCTCGGCGATGTCCCGCACGAGATAGGCGGCCGCGACGGAGTCCAGCCCACCGGACAGGAGAAGAATCGCGCGCGGCTTGTCCATGGTGGCATCAGCTTAGACGGACGAACGTCGCCTTTCACCCGTCCACCCCCCCGGGTAGGATGACTTCGGGGAGACTGACCATGGACGTCATCGCCGTCATCAATCAGAAGGGCGGGGTCGGCAAGACCACCACGACGGTCAATCTGGGGGTCGCTCTGGCGGAACGCGGCAAGCGCATCCTGCTCATCGACATGGATCCGCAGGCCAACCTGGGCACGCACCTCGGCATCGACGTCAACGACGGCGCCACCACGATCTACGACGTATTGACGCGGGACAAGCGGCTCTGCGACGTCCTGCGGGAGACCACCGAGCCCGAGGTCTTTTGCGTCCCGTCCAACCTCGAGCTGTCAGCCGCGGAGCTGGAACTCGTGTCCATGGTCGGCCGCGAGACGCTCCTGCGCGATGCCCTCGAAGTCCTCGAGACTGGCGAGCCCGGTCGTTTCGACAGCGTCCTTCTCGACTGCCCCCCGTCCTTGGGGGTCCTGACCATCAACGCACTCTGCGCCGCGACCCGCGTGCTCGTCCCGCTGCAGGCCGAGTTCTTTGCACTGCAGGGCATGGCGAAGCTGACCGAGATCATCGGACTGGTCCAGCGGCGCCTGAACCCCGAGGTCACCCTCGACGGAATCGTCGCCTGCAAGGTCGATCGCCGCACCAAGCTGACCCATGAGGTGCTGGACGAAGTACGGCGGTTCTTCGGCGACCGCCTGATGGACACGGTCATCCGGCCCAACGTCAAGCTCGCCGAAGCCCCGTCCTACGGGCAGAGCGTGCTGTCGTACGCCCCGGACAGCAATGGCGCAGAAGACTATCGCCGACTCGCCCGCGAGTGGGTGGGTGAACTCGCCAAGGACGTGCCCACCGACCGGGACGTCGAGCCGATCGCGGCGGAAGGGGCCGCGGAGGTCGAATAGGGCCGGTGTGGTGAGCTCCTCCGCGAGCGCGGACCTCCAGAGCATGTGAAGCAATCTGCCCTGATGGGAGCGCGGACCTCCAGGTCCGCTCTGGGTCCGGATCCGGCTTCGCCGCCGGAGCGGACCTGGACTTCCCACCGGTTCACAAGGCCAGAGTGAGAATCTCAAGGTGGGTACTCGATC
>NZBC01000154.1 GCA_002687715.1 Planctomycetota bacterium
CGATCGAGTACCCACCTTGAGATTCTCACTCTGGCCTTGTGAACCGGTGGGAAGTCCAGGTCCGCTCCGGGTCCGGATCCGGCTTCGCCGGGAGCGCGTCCCTGGAGGTCCGCGCGCCCGGGGACGGACGCCGTCTCTAGCTCATCAACTCGGCGACGGTGTCGCGCTCGCCCACGAGCTCGTCGTTGGTGATCCGGAGCTTCTCCTGGGCGAAGTCGTTCATCGGGAAGTCGCGGAGAACCTCGTAGGTGCCGTTGCCCGTGGTGCGCACCGGGACCGAGGCCCAGACCCCTTCCGAGAAGCCGTAGCTGCCGTCGGACTTGACGGCGATGGAGTGGATCTCGTCGCTCTTCGTGATCAGCGAGCGGACGTGGTCGATGAGCGCGTTGGCCGCGCTGGCCGCGCTGGAGAGACCTCGGGCCGCAATGATGGCGGCGCCACGCTTGCCCACGGACGGCATGAACGTCTCGCGAAGCCACGCGTCGTCGGTGATGAAGTCGGTGACCGGCTTGCCATCGATCTTCGCGTTGAAGAAGTCCGGGTACATGGTCGGGCTGTGGTTGCCGAAGATCACCATGTCCGACACCTGGTGGACGGCGACGCCGGCCTTCTTGGCGAGCTGGGTCGCGGCACGATTCTGGTCGAGGCGGGTCATCGCGGTGAAGCTGGACGCCGGAATGCGCGAGCAGCGCGACGCCGCGATCATCGTGTTCGTGTTGCAGGGGTTACCGACGATGGCGATCTTGCATTCGTCCGCGGCGACCGCATCGATGGCGTCGCCCTGGCCAATGAAGATCTTGCCGTTGTCCTTCAGCAGGTCGGCGCGCTCCATGCCCGGGCCGCGCGGCTTCGACCCGACGAGCAGGCACCAGTTCGCGTCCTTGAACGCGACGTTCGGATCGCCCGCGAGCACGATGTCCTGCAGGAGCGGGAACGCGCAGTCGTCCAGCTCCATCGCGACCCCCCGCATCGCCTCCTGGACCTTGTCGACCGGGATCTCCAGCAGCTGCAGGATGACGGGCTGGTCTTTCCCGAACATCTCGCCCGCGGCGATACGAGGCAGCAAGGAGTAGCAGATCTGGCCGGCGGCGCCGGTGACGGCAACACGGATCGGGGACGTCATGTCACTCTCCTGGGTCGCGTGGGACCCCGGACGTTACGGCCGCCGGGTGGCGGTCTCAAGCCAGAGCGGCCCGATCACGGGTTCAACCCGAAGAACGCCCGTGTGGTCTCGAGCGACCGCGCCACCACGTCGGCCACGGGCTCGCCCCGGCATTCGGCGACCGTCGCCGCGATGTGAGGCAACCACTGCGGCTCGTTGCGCCGGGTCTTCGGCCTGGGACGGAGGTCCCGTGGGAGGAGGTAGGGGGCATCGGTCTCGATCATCAGCCGGTCGCCAGGGATGCGCTTCACCACATCGCGCAGGTGCACCCCCCGGCGTTCGTCGCAGATCCAGCCCGTGACGCCGAGATGGAGATCGAGGTCGAGGTAGGCGTCAGCCTCGTCCGCCGTCCCCGTGAAACAGTGAACGACCGCAGCCGGGATGCGGTCACGCCACGGTTCGAAGATCTCCAAGAAACGCTCATGGGCGTCGCGCTCGTGCAGGAACAGCGGGCGCGAGAGCTCCACCGCCAGGCCGATCTGCGCCTCGAACCAGCGATCCTGCACGGGACGCGGGGAGAAGTCGCGGTTGTAGTCGAGGCCGCACTCCCCGACCGCCACGACCTCGGCGCGAGCGTGCAGTCCACGCAGGAGACCCAGCGTCTCCTCGTCGCAGGACTTCGCGTCGTGCGGGTGGACCCCCGCCGTCGCCCACAGGTACCCGGATCGCGTACCGGCGAGGTCCGCGGCAGCCTCGCTCCCGCGGACGCTCGTGCCCGTCACGACGATGCCCGAGACGCCCGCGGCCTCCGCGCGGCCGAGCACCGCGTCGAGGTCGCCCGCGAACGCCCGGTTGGTGAGGTTGGCGCCGATGTCGATCATCGGCGCCCAGGATAGTACGAGTCCGCCGGGAACGCGGCCCTCCAGGTCCGCTCTGGGTCCGGGTCCGGCTTCGCCGTCAAAGCGGACCTGGAGGTCCGCGCTCCCATCAGAGCAGATTGCTTCACACGCGCTGGAGGTTCGCGCTCCCGGCAGAGATGCGGCCTAGAGGTTCTCGAGTACGAGGGTCATCAGCGCGGTCGAGTAGATGGCGCCGCCGTCTACTCCCCACGGCCCGACGGGACGGAACGCACCGTCGTTCGCACCCCCGAAGACCTGGTTGCCGAGCAGGGTCGCGGCCATGTGGCGGCGCCAGCGCTCCCACGGCTCACCACCCAGGCGCTTCATGGAGAGCGTGCCGTAGTACCAGTAGATCATGTCGGCAGACTCGCCGGTCGCCGTCCACCGGGGCAGCTGCTTCAGGACGAGCGCGGCGCCCTTCTGGATGATCCCGGTGTCCGGGGCCTCGTGGCAGAGGAGACGGCAGTGGATCGCTGAAGCCGTCAGGGACTCCGAATGTTCCACCGGGAAGCTCTTCAGGCGTGCGACGGCCCGAACGGGGCGCTCACCACGCTTGAGATAGCCCGTGCGGCCGGTGTCTTGGTCGGTGAGTTCGTTGATGAAGTCATACGCCCACTTCAACGCCGTCTCGTTGACGTCGAGCCCGGCCGCGCGACCCGCGGCGAGCGCCGAGACCATCCAGCTCGTGATGGACATGTCGTTGTCGCCAGGACGCTCGCCGTACCGCCAGGCCTGGTACGGGTTCTGAGCCTTCATCACGTAGTCGAGACCGTCTTGGGCCGGCCCCTTCCACAGGTTCGATTTCGTCGCCGCGTAGGCGCGGACCATCGCCTGCGTGGCCAGTGCGTGGGTGTACACGAAGTGCGGGTCGGCGCGGGGACCGAAGCACCCCTCCGCGTCCTGCCGGGCCTTGAGCCATTTGAGCCCGTTCCCGATCGACTCGCGATACGGCCCGGTTCCGCGATGATCGTGACCCCCCTGAAGGAACGCGAGCAGCGACAGACCCGTGACTCCTACGTCATAAACCTCTGCACCCGGGGTGAGGCCGTCCTGCCCACGAGCGGGGAACTTGTCCGCATCCCATCGCCCGTCCTTGGCCTGTTGCCTCATCAACCAATCGAGTCCGCGGTTGACGGCGTCCTTGACGGCACGCTCGTCGACGCGCGGAGCGGCGATCGGCCCCGACTCCTCCGAACGAGGCGGACGCGGACGAACGGGCTCGGACGCGGGCGGCGTCGGCCCTTGGGCTTTCGCTGGACGACCGAAGCGCGGCAACGCCACCTCCGCATGGAAGACGGCGGTCAGCTCGTTGGCCTTGACCATCTGCAGCAGCTCGTGCGTCAACACGAACGGCGTCTGCGGATCTGCGAGCAACCGCACCTGCGTGTTGGGGTCGCGCTTGCGCAACGCGGACATCTGCTCGCGCAACCGGAACGCCGCGCGGACGGGAATCCAGGCGAGCGTGGCCGCGTCGGCGTTGTTCGGATGCATGCGGAACCCGGTCACCTGCCCGACGGCGCGATCGGCATACGAACCGAGGCGGACGTCGATCTTGCGCTGGCGCACGGCGCCGCCGCGAGGGGCGCGCACGCTCGTGATGAGATCCTCGAGCCAGGTTCGCGATCCGTTGCGACCCGGGCGGAACTTCCGCAGCACGGCAGCCGGCGCTCGGGTGTCCTTGTCCAGCAACCCGACGCGGATGTCCACCAGCAACGGACTCTGCAGCACCTGGCGGTTCCGCGGCTCCCACGGCAGCAGCCAGGCCGCCTGGATCACCGATTGCACCCACCCGGTCTCCTGGGTCGGCGCGCAACGCACGACCAGCATCCGGTTCGACGGGTGCTGCCCCGGCGCGACGGCCGGGAGATCCCGCTCCTGGTTGGCGCCCACCGACGGGTCGGCGACCAGGCGCATCCACTGTTGCAGCTCCGCGAGGGACCTGGGCTGCATCCCCCGGAAGATCAGCGGGAGGCGGTCCCCCTGGAGCCGGGCCGCCATCTCGGGGTCAGCCGGGTCCAGGACCTCCACCACCAGCGGATCCAGATCGCCGATCTGGCCGGCGGAGATCGAAGCACAGACGAGCACGAGACACAGGATCGAGACGGCACGAGTCATGGGGTCTCCGTCGGTGGGCGTGCGCTGGGTGCGGACTCCTTCCAGAGAACGGACGCGGGGCGGCCCCGGTTCGGACCCGATTGGGGAAAAACTGGGAGCGGATCGCGGGTCCGTGCAGTCAACTGGATGAGACCATGTCACCTCCGTCGCCCGATGAGCTCCTGAGTCACGCGCCGGCCGTCCGCGCCCTCGCACGCCGGCTGCTCCGGGACGACCACGCCGCAGAGGACGTCGTCCAGCAAACGTGGCTCCAGGCGCTGCGGCGCCCCCCACGACAGCGGACCCGGCTCCTGGCCTGGTTGCTCACGGTGGCCCGCCGGCTCGCCCTGACCCGACGCGACCAGGGCCGGGCTCAGGACCGTCGCGAACAGCGGGCGGCGCCACCGGCCCGATCGCCGTCACCCGATGAGGCGGTGGATCGCCTACTCGTCCACCGGGACGTCGTGGACGCGGTCGTGTCCCTCGACGAGCCGTTCCGAAGCACGCTCGTGCTGCGGTACCTCGAGGATTTGTCGACCGACGCAGTCGCGAAGCGTCAGGGCGTCCCCGCGGCGACGGTGCGCGTCCGGTTGGTGCGTGCGCGAGAGAAGCTGCGCGCACGCCTGGCGGGGCGGTACGGCGACCGTGACGGGACGTGGCGGGCGTTGGCGGTCGTGGCGGGTCTCGTGTCGCCAGGGATGCATGCGACCGCGACGTTCGCGGGCGCCGGGTCTCTCACCGCCGGAGCCCTCGTCATGGACACGAAGCTGAAGCTCGCGCTCGCCTGCGCACTCGCGCTGCTCCTCGGATTCGCCGTCTGGTACGTGATCGACCCCGCGGACGATCTCGTTACGCCGGCTCTCGACCTGGCCGGAGCAGACCAGGACGAACCGGCCCCCGACGACACCGCGAAGGCCGAAGGCCTGTCGGTCTCGCGATTCCGCCCCGACGGCGAGCCCAAAGTCACCGAACAGGCGCACGAGGCGCCCGACGGGGTCATCGTGTTCAAGGGCCGGGTGCTCGACGAAGCGCGACGGCCCGTTCCGGGTGCACGGGTCGCGCTGGTCTCCCCCCGGCTCCCGTCCGTGAACGTCCGCAGCAGAAGCGACGGCTCGTTTCGCATCGCCGTGTCGGACGATCGCGAGGACCTCCCCTACCCTGGGAACATCCGCGCCACGCTGGGTGATCGTTGCGCCGAGGCCACCGCATCGCCGCCCGGCTCGGCACCCGATCGGGTCCGCGACATCGGCGCGCTGGTCCTGCAATCCGGCTTCGTATTCCGGGTCCGGGTCGTCCAGCAAGGACGCCCGATCGCCGGTGCCCGCGTCCTCCGCAGCGAGGACTGGCCCCTCGTGACCAACGCGAATGGCGTCGCCACCGACGGTCCCATTCCGCAGGGCGAGTACGAGATCACCATCGAGAAGCCGCGAGTCGGCTTCGCTGAAACCAGGCTGTACGTCCCGTCGACCGGGATGCCGACAGTGGAGCTCAGCCCGACGCGCGCGGTGACCATCACCGTGGTCGACAGTGCCGGACGCCCGGTGCCGAATGCGAAGATCCAGCTCTACGTCCCGGTGCCGGAGACCAGCGGGCGCTCCTACGACCGGTCGATTCACCCCGTCGAACCCCCCGCCCCCACGGATGCGTACGGGCAGTCTGTCGTGTACGGAATGCGCTCAGATCGGACCCACGTCGTCGAGGCCCACGCCGATGGCTACGTCCACGAATGGAACCCCGGCCCCCACCGCGCCGTCGTCGAACCCGATGGGACGACCGCTCGTCTCGTTCTCGAAGCGATCCCGGAGAAGACCTGGCCCATTCACGCGGGCGAGTGCCCCATCCCGGCGGACGGAACCCCCATCGAGCTACTGGCTCACCGCAGCCTCCCCGGCCTGCCCATCAAGGGGTCGGCGCGCGTCGTCAACGGCCACGTCGTCGCTCACGGCGTTCAGTACGCCTCCATCGCGAGGACGCCCGATGGCCACCTCGCGTCGCTCCGGCTCCATGCGCTCGCGAAGGACAAGCCCGTAACCTTCCGGAAGCCGCGCACGCTCACGGTTCGCGTTCGCGGCCCGGGCGGGCAACCGATGCCCGGAGTCCGCGTGAACGTCATCCCGGACGCCCGCTCATGGTGGCACGCCGAACGGGCCGACACCGACGCCGACGGCATCGCGCGCCTCGGCGGCTTCTTCGGCGGGCACGTAGGCGTGGTCCTGGGCAGTCGCGACTACATCTCGAACCTGACCCCACCCGCCGGCGAGGCGAACCTCGACTCCGGCGATCAGACGGTCGACATCGTCGCCGGGGCTCGGGTCACGGCTCGCCTTCGCCTGCAGCTGGGCTCCACACCAAGACTCCCGTCGCGGCTCAAGCTCTATGTCCGGGGCGGGTATCCCGAGACGCTGGACGAAGATCCAGAGAAGGGCGAGCTGGTTCTCACCATCCTCCCCCACATGCCGCGCACGGCGCTCCGCATCCAGGTCACCGCGGGCGCCTGGGGCAGGCAGTTCGTCGACGTCCCGGCGGAGGTCACGGGCGAGTTCGTCGAGACGCTGAGGTTTGCCGCGCCCGCCCGCCTCGCGGTCGAGGTCCGCCCGCCCGACGATGGCGTGTTCGATGTGCGGATCCAGAAGTGGGACGAGGACGACCGGACCTGGCGCTCCGCCTCCCGCTGGCCACGCGCGGTGCCGGGGAGCGACGGTGGGAGTATCGTGTTCGAACCGCTGGACGCCGGCCGATACCGGATGTTCGACCGACTCTCGGCCGCGCTCGGCCCTACCGTCACGATCGCCAAGGGCAACGAAGCGTCTACGACGTTCGACCTGAGGGGAACCCGGTGGCTGAAGGTCCGCGTCGAGACCCCGCGCCTTATCGATCTCGCCAAGGTGCGGGTCGCCACGACCGTGTCCGACGATCCGCGGACGGACGACCGCCCCGATAGCTGGCGCGGCGGATCCGTGAACCCGGATGGGTCGTTCCGGGTCCGGGTTCCCGGTGGCGTCTCCGTGACCGTCTCGGCCTGGCATCCCGTGCTCACCCCAGCCGCCGACAGTCGCGACGTGGTTACCTCAACGGGTCCGGTCGTGCTGCGACTGGTTGCTGGCGCCCGCGCGTCGATCGGACTCGCAAGTCCGATCCGGCCGGAGCTCAAGATCCCCGTCCGCAAGGTCCAGGCGCTGCTCTATCGCGGCAAGCCCGGCCGGATCCCCGTCCACCGGCTCACGGCGGCGCTGGAGAACGAGCGGTGGACGTTCGGTGGCTTCGCGCCGGGGACCTGGACCGTGGTCATCCTTGCGGACGAATGGGCACCGCTCGTCTTCGAACGTCGGGCGCTCGGCGAAGACGTCACCCATCTCGGAGACCACAAGCTCACGTACGGCCAGACGCTGCAAGTGACCCAGCCGGCGAAGGGCCCGCGCCACGACGCCATGATCACGATCTCGGCGATCGACGGCTTCCCCATTGTGCGCCGCTTCCGAATCGTCCGCTCCCAGACCATGATGGGAGTCCTCGGGCTTCATCCGGGACGGTATCGCGTCGAGGTCCAGCTTCAGGGGCAGAGGCCGTCCCGGGTCGAGGTGACGGTCGGCGACACGCCGGTGACCGTTCCGCTCCGCAACGAATGAGCGACCGGCGCGCGGGTTAGACTCTCCCGCCATGTCCGCTCCCGCCGTCTCCGCCAAAGGTCTCGTCCGTCGCTTCGGCACCGTCGTTGCTGTCGACGGCCTCGACCTCGAGATCGACGCCGGGACCTGTCTCGGGTTGCTCGGCCCGAACGGTGCGGGCAAGACAACCACGATCGAGATGCTCGAAGGCCTCCGCCGGCCGGATGCCGGCGAGATCGAGATCCTCGGCATGGGCTGGGACCGGGATGGGCCGCGCATCCGACAGCGCATCGGGGTCCAGCTCCAGGAGACGATGCTGCAGGAGAAGCTCACCTGCGACGAGACGCTGCGCGTGTTCGCGAGCTTCTACGCACACCCGCGCCCCCGCGACGAGGTGATGGACATCGTCGGGCTCGTGGAGAAGAAGGGCGCGCGCGTCGGGACTCTCTCCGGCGGACAGAAGCAGCGGCTCGCGCTCGGCTGCGCGCTCATCAACCGCCCCGACCTCCTGTTCCTCGACGAGCCGTCGACCGGCCTCGATCCGCAGGCCCGCCGCCGCGTGTGGGAAGTCGTGGAAGCGTTCACCAGCGACGGCGGCACCGTGCTCCTCACCACGCACTACATGGAAGAGGCGGAGCGGTTGTCCGATCGCGTCATCATCATCGACCAGGGACGCATCATCGCGGAGGGGTCGCCGCAGCAGATCATCGACGGCCTCGACGCGGAGGCGATCGTCGAGTTTCGGATCGCGTCCGATCGGAACGGAGCCGACCTGCCGGACGGCCTGTTCGACGACCTGCCCGGGGCGGGCTCCGTACGTCGGTCGGGCGACGTCGTCTCGTTCGAGGTCACCGACGTGCAGGCCGCCGTCTTTGCATTGCTGCAGCGCGCGAAGGAACACGACGTCGCGCTGGACGACCTCCGAACGCACCGGACGACCCTCGAGGACGTGTTCGTTTCGCTCACCGGGAGGCAGCTGCGCGATGGGTAGGACGCTGTGGGAGCTCACCCGGCTGCGCCTGCTGTTGTTCCTGCGCGAGCCCGAGGTGCTGTTCTGGGTGTTCGCGTTCCCGATCATCATGGCGCTGGTGCTCGCGTTCGCGTTCAAGGACCGGGGGGTCGAGCCATCGAAGATCGGGGTGCTCGCCTCGGCGCCGGACGCGGTAAGGAAAGCGCTCGCCGCGTCGGACGAGCTCGAGGTCGAGACCTACGACGATCGCGAGGTGGCGGAGCACGCCCTCGCCCGCGGGCGTATCGACGTACTCGTCTCACCGGGAGCCGCGAGTGAGCCTCCGCTGGTGCACCTCGACGAGAACCGCACCGAGTCCGTCACCGCGCGGCTGCGCGTCCGCGACGCCCTCCAAGCGCCGCTGCGGTCCGGCCCGGTCACCGAGGAGCGCCCGGTCGCCGCGGTCGGCTCGCGGTACATCGACTTCCTCTTCCCGGGCCTGCTCGGCATGAACATCATGGGCACGGGGTTGTGGGGGATCGGCTTCTACCTGGTCGACCAGCGCCAGAAGAAGCTCCTCCGGCGCATGCTCGTGACCCCGATGCCCCGAGCGGCCTACCTCCTGTCGTTCATCACTTCGCGCTTCGTACTCCTCGCCGCGGAGGTGCTCGCCCTGCTCGCGTTCGGTCTGTGGATGCTGGACGTACCACTCGACGGATCGATCGTCCTGTTCGGGTTGCTCACGATCTTCGGCGCGGCATCGTTCGCCGGTCTCGGCCTGCTCGTTGCGTCCCGCGCACGCCACATCGAGACCATCTCGAACCTGATGAACCTCGTGATGATGCCGATGTGGCTCGGGTCCGGGGTGTTCTTCTCCTACGAGAGATTCCCGGAGGCGATGCACCCGTTCTGCCGCGCCCTGCCGCTGACCGCACTCAACGACGCGCTGCGTGCCGTGATGCTCGACGGTGCAGGCGCGAACGACATCGCCCCCGAACTCGGCGTCCTGCTCGCCTGGGGAGTCGTGTGCTACGCGGTGGCACTGAAGGTGTTTCGCTGGGAGTAGACGGGAGCGCCGATCTCAAGGTCAGGCCCCGGGGGACGTCAGAGCAGGTCCACGAGCTTGAACTTCTGGACCTTGCCCGACGCGGTCATGGGAAACGTCGCAAGGAACGTCCAGTGGCGGGGACGCTTGTACGACGCCAGCCGCGATTCGAGCCACCGCACCAGTTCGTCGGGGGTGAGACGGACGCCGGGTTCGACGATGACCGCCGCCGCGACCTCCTCCCCCAGTCGATCGTCCGGAACGCCGAACACCGCGGCGTCGACGACCTGCGGGTGGGTCCGGAGCGCGTCCTCCACCTCCCCCGGAAAGACGTTCTCGCCACCGCGGATGACGAGCTCCTTGATGCGGCCCTTGATGACGAGCGCACCGTCGCGATCGACGATGCCGAGGTCGCCGGTGCGGAGCCAGCCGTCAGGCGTGATGGCTCGCGCGGTCGCCTCGGGATCGTCGTGATAGCCGAGCATGACGTTGGGGCCCTTGACGAGGACCTCCCCACGCTCGCCCGCCGGCCGGTCCGCGAGGGTCTCCGGATCGACGATGCGGAGCTCGACGTTGGGGAACGGCGGACCGCACGTCGTGAGCCGTTGCTCGAGAGGTGCATCCACGGGGGAAATGGTCACGCCGGGCGAGGCTTCCGTGAGCCCGTACGCCGCGGCGATGCCGTCGATTCCCATCTCGTCGTGGATGCGGCGCATCAATGGCTCGGGGCACATCGAGCCGGCGACGATCCCCGCGCGGAGCGACGACAGGTCGTGCTCCAGCAGGTCGGGATGGTTCAGCAACGCGAGAAACATGGCCGGCACCCCGTCGAGGATCGTCGCCCGCTCAGCCGCGATCGCCTCGAGCACCTTCGGCGGGTCGAAGTTCTGGACCGCGATCAACGGCAGTCCGTGGGTGTACGCCCCGAGCAGGACCACGACGCATCCAAAGCAGTGGAACAGCGGCACCATCAGCATGACGCGGTCGCTCGCGACCGCGCCGTTCGCCTGCGCTCCTGCCCACGCGTTCTCGATGAGGTTGCCGTGGGTCAGGACGACGCCCTTCGGGAACCCGGTGGTGCCGGAGGTGTACTGGATGTTCGCCGGATGATCGACGGTCGTCTCGCGGCATCGCCCGTAGACATCGGACTCTGGGGTGGCCTCCCCGGCACGAACGAGCTCCTCCAAGGACAGCACGCCGTCGCGAGCCGGCCCGTCTATCGAGACGACCTCCCGCAGCTCGGGCAGGGTCGCGGGGTCGGATCGCAACCCTGCGAGGGCATCGAGATACTCCGTGTCCTTGCGGCCGGGCGCGACGATGGCGAAGCGGCTCTTGCTCTGCTTCAGCAGGTATCCGATCTCGGGCTCGGTCAGCCCGACGTTCGCCGTCACCAGGACCGCGCCAATCCGCGCGAGGGCGAGCTGGAGCGCGATCCAGTCCGGCCGGTTGTCCGACCACACGGTGACGTGGTCGCCCGGCGCGACGCCCACCGCGCACAAACCCCGGGAGAGCGCGAGGCTGCGGCGATCCAGGTCCTTGAAAGTCCACCGCAATCCGCCGTCGGGATAGACCAACGCCTCGTGGTCGGGGCGCTCTTGTGCGAGCATTTCTATCAGCGCACCCTGCGTGACGTGGTGGAGGGGGAACGGCACCGGCGCATCCTACTCCCGCTCGTCAGCGGAGCGGCCGAAGTTCGACATTCACGTCCGCGCGTCCCTCGTCCATAATCTCGCATCATGAAGGTGATCGACACCGACCTCCCCGGCGTGCTGCTCATCGAGCCCAAGGTTCACGGCGATACGCGCGGGTTCTTCCTGGAGACCTACCACCAGGCCCGCTACCAGGAGCACGGCATCTCCGGGACATTCGTCCAGGACAACCACTCCAAGTCGTCCCGGGGCATCCTGCGCGGTCTCCACACCCAGCTCCGCGATCACGCCCAGGGCAAGCTGCTGCGGGTCGTGTCAGGCGCGATCTTCGACGTCGCCGTGGACATCAGGGTCGGGTCGCCGACGTTCGGCGAGCACTACGCCGTCGAGCTCTCCTCGGAGAACCACCGCCAGCTCTGGGTCCCGCCCCATTTCGCCCACGGGTTCTGCGTCTTGTCGGATACGGCCGAGGTCGAATACAAGTGCACCAGGCACTACGCCGTCGAAGCCGAGCTCGCGATCCGTTGGAACGACCCCGCCATCGGAATCGCGTGGCCGATCACCGACCCGAAGCTCTCGGCCAAGGACCAGGCCGCGCCGACGCTGCAGGAGGCCATGGACCAGCTCCCGAGCTACTAGCGCAAGCCACGGGAGGGCGGACGTCCAGATCCGCTCTGAGTCCGGATTCGGCTTCGCCGTCCGGGCGGACCTCCAGAGGCGGAGCGGGCTGATAGCATCTCCCTGATGGTTCGCCTCAGCCGCATCTACACCAAGACGGGCGACGATGGCAGCACGGGCCTCGGGGACGGTTCCCGACTGCCGAAGCACCACGTACGTATCCAGGCGTACGGCACGCTCGATGAGCTCAACGCGACCCTCGGGCTCGCGCTCGCAGACGGCTGCGACCAGCGATCTTCAGACTGGCTCCGCACGATCCAGAACGATCTCTTCGACGCGGGGTCGGACCTGTGTGTCCCGGGCGAGGGCGGCGACAAGCTGCGCATCCCAGACGCGTACACGACACGCCTCGAGTCTTGGATCGACGAGGTCAACGCCGACCTCGAGCCACTGGATTCGTTCATCCTCCCCGGTGGAACAAGGCTCGCGGCGGGACTGCACGTGGCCAGGACGGTGTGCCGGCGCGCCGAGCGGTGGGTCACCGAGCTCGCGTCCCTGGACTCCGACAATGTGAACCCCGTCTTGATCCGCTACCTCAACCGGTTGTCGGATCTGCTCTTCGTCATGGCCCGGAGCGCGAACGACGGTGGCAAAGCCGACATCCCGTGGGTCCCGGGCGGGGGCTCAGATCAGGTGTCCGAGTAGCAACGTCAGCAGCGCCTGCGGTGCGTCGACGTGCAGCCAGTGCCCCGCTCTCGGCAGGACGTGCACCGACGCTCCCCCGCCGGAAGCCACTTCGTCCAGCCGCGCCCGATCAACGTCGGACCAGCGATCGGAATCCGCCGCGCGCACCAGGTGGACGTCGACGTCCGCCGGCGGGTGGTCGCACAGGGGCCACAGATCGGTGTGCCAGTAGTCCCGTAGCAATGGCTCGAGCGTGGCGATGTCGAAGTGCCAGCGATAGCCATCATCGCGTCGGACGAGGTTCGTCGCCATCCACCCCGCCACCGCCCTGGAGAGTCCACGGTCGCGGAGCTCCTCCTGGGCATCGGCGCGACGGGCGAGCGGCTCTGCAATCTCCCGCAACGCCGTGATCAGGAGCCCGACTTCCGAAGACAACGGGTCGCCGCCCCCCGCCGGCCCGTCCCCGGGAGGCGAGTCGAAGCTCCACACCTGGCGGGAGCCGATCTCCGGCGCGTCGCGGAGCCACTGAAGCACGACCTTGCCTCCGAACGAGTGGCCCCACACCACGTCGGGCGACCCGACCGCTTCGGTGAGCGCCGTGAGATCCGCGGAGCACGCGGCCATCGTGTGCGGGCCCGGCGCGTCGCGCGACCCTCCGTGCCCGCGCAGGTGCACGAGCACCGCGCGCCACTCCGGCGAGGCCGCGACGAACCGCCGCGCGAACGCGGTCCAGTTCCGGCCCGACCCGAAGATCCCGTGCAGCACGAACACCGTCCGGGTCGGGGCCGCACCATCAGCAACGACGATCTCGTGATGCGGGACGAACCCCATGCCCGGATAGTAGCGCGAAGCCCCGGTCAGCTGTTGACGGGGCAGCTCTCGACCCAGCGCAGGTCGAACGCGGTGAAGAGGCGCGGGATGCCGCAAATCCCGCTTTCGGTGTCGCGGCGGCGCATGCACTGATCGGGGCGTGGATCCGAGAGGAGGGCGACGGACGCCCGGCGGCCCGGGACGATCTCATCCACGAGATCGACGACCTCCTCGGGCTCGGCCCACGGGGAGTCGATGAGGACGAGCTCAGCTTCCCGTGGCTGGATGCTGTCGGTGGACGCGATATGGATGACGCGGAATCCGCGGTGGCGCAGCAGGAGCGTGCCGAGGGGCGTCGGCTCGCTCCCATGCAGCGAAACCCAGAGCGCGGCGCGCTCCCCGAGCCCGGGGGCTTCGATCGACGGTCGCGACACGGGCACGCCGAACTCGAGCGCAAGGTCGACGATCTCCCGGTCCAGGGACTCCAGCAGCCGGAGCTGATCGCCCCAGAGCAGGTTCAGTGACGAAGCAGCCTCCTCGGTGCGTCCGGAGAGGCGCCAGATGGGGAAGTCGTAGCCGCAGCCGAGAACCTGGGCCCACGTGTCTGCAACGACGATCGCCGCGGTCGTAACCGGCGGGATCTCGTTCTCGAACGACGCCACGTGGTGCTGCGCAACCGCCGCCGCAATCGGGTCGGGCAACTGCCATCGACGGATGAGCTGGATCCCCGCACGCACGTGATCGAGCCCGCACTGCTGACGCTCGAGGGCAAGGAAACGAACGTCATGGCCCTGGGACCCGAGCACGTCGCGAAATGCTGCCGGCACCAGGGTCACCAGGACCAAATGCCCGACGTCGTGCAGCAATCCGGCTACGAACGCCTCCCGCGGTTCAGTGCGGCCCGTCTCCTCCGCGATGCGGCGCGCTCCCATCGCCGTCGCCAATGCATGTCCCCACCAGGGACCGTGGCCGAGCGTGTCCGGCCCTTCCGGCGACAGAGCGGCCATCAGCGACCTGGCCACGTCGCGCTCGGTGGTGGATGGATCGCCATCGATGAAGCGGGCCACGGCCTCCGGCAGAGGCGGCAGCTGCTCCATCTGGCTCAAGATGCGGTCAGGATCGACGGTGCCCATCAGGTTCGGCCAGGTGACGGCAAGAGATGACCAGGGTACAGCGGGCTGAGGGCTGTCCTCAATTCTCGTCGGAACGCCCGCCAGGCGAAAGACCCCGCTGCCGGACTTCCGTTCGTGTTCTTCGGAAAGCCATCGGGGACGTCTAAATCGCCGCGAGAGCGCAGGTTTCTTGGCGGGTCAGGAACGGAGCCGCCAAGGAGGACCCGGGAGAAACCACCTCAGCGCAGCGTGACCTTCAACTCGTCCGTCTGGGCCCCGATGGAGACCTCCACGAGTTCGCCGGTCCGCCCGCTCACCCTGACCATCCCGGCCTCGCGAGGCACTCCATCCATGCGGTAGAGCCCGTTCGGCGCAGGTGCGGACGCGCGGCCACGAACCTCGCCGCCGATCACGAGGGCAACGGACGCCTTCCTCACCGGATCACCCGCCTCGTCGATGACCTCGACCCACACCGTGCGCGACCGCTTCATGCGGAAGACGTGCGGGCTACCGTCGAGCCGTACGTCGCTCACGGCCTGGGTGACGTAGCCGGGCCCCGTCACCGTGAGGCTCACGGTGTCCTTGTAGATGTCATCGAAGGTCACCGCGCCGTCCGCGTTGACCTCCCAGCGCATGAAGTGGGAGTCGAGCCGCACGCTGCCACCCTCGAGCGGCCGGTCGTTCTCGTCCAGGATCGTGACGTCCAGCGAGTGGGCATGCGTCAGCGTCTTCCAGTCGACCTGGCGACGCTCGGTCCGGCCGACCGAGACGTGGTCGCTGATGAGGACGTTCTGATGCCGATCCGTGAGCTCGATCTTGAACCGGGTGTCCGGGAGGAGACCGTAGAGAATGACGCCGTCCTTGCCGACCGGATAGTGGAACGTCCCGCTGCCGAAGTTGTTCATCGAGGCACCGCACGCGCTGGTCCCTCGCACGGCCGCGAAGCCGCGAAAGGCATCGATCTCGCGCTCGAAGAGGCCCCCCTTGCCGAATGTCAGCCGAACCTCCAGGCCGACCGGCGGCTTGCCATTGGAGGTGGTGACCACGACCCTCAGCGCGTTGGCCCGCTGGAGCGTGACGCGGACGGGCCCCTCGAGGGCGGGATCGAGCGGGACGCTGGTGATCCGGTACCCCGGGGCACCGACGGTCAACGCCGTGGCGAGGAGCGGCGCGGCGAGTACGCCCTTGCCGTCCGCTCCCGTCGGCTCGCTCTGGTGCCCTTCGGTCGCAGCGCGGGCAGCCGCGAGGGGCATGCCCGCGACGTCCGTCACGACGAACTCCCACCGACGCATCTCCTCGCGCGGGATGTCGCCGAGGGCGACGTCGTCGTCCAGTCCGGTGGCCAGTAGCCGCCGGGCGAACCGAGGTCCGTCCGTCTGCTGGATCACGACCTCGGCCGTCGACGCGTTCCGATCAACGAGAACGAGCCGGAATGGCTGGTCGATCCGGCACCCGGTCTTGAGCTCGTAGGACGTCCCGTCGGCGCGGAATACGGTCGCGACCACCTCGAGCGCGAGCGACTCTGATCCGCTTCCCACGGGACGCCCCGTGATGAAGGGAAGCTCCTCGAGATCCACCACCAGCTTGCTCGGCGGGCGCACCTCGATGGTGTGGTGGTCGCGATTCGTTTCTCCGGCCACACGGTGCGTCGGGAACGAAACGAGCACGACGCGACCGGCCTGCAGTCCGTGGAACGAGAACGCTCCGTCGGGGCTGGTCGCGACCTTCATCTTGCCGTTGCCGTACCCGAGGTGTTTGAGCGGGTCCTTGAGCTGCCCGGTCCATTCCACGCTCGGGTCCTTGTACCCCTCGAGCACGACCTCGACCGGGTAGCCTGGCGGCGCGCCGCCGACGCGGACCCGCCCCCCGATCGACTCGCCTTCGGCCAGGCGCAGCACCACGACGCCGCTCCCGACCGGCGCCTGGACCGGGGGCCAGCCCGGGGCGACGGCAATCACGCGGCGGTCCTTCTTCTCGGGCCCGGCGAGCGGAACGCGCACCCGCCCGTCTTCATCCGTCGGGTGCAACTCCGGATGGCTCCCGGCGCTCCAACGCGACCGCGGCGTCGCATCGCACACCGCGACTCGCACACCCGCAACGGGAACTCCGAGCGGGTCGAGGACCTGCACGTCGACTCCCGGCGGAACCACGGGCGCTGGGGCGGATTCACCTTCGCCTGGCACGACGAACGGGGTGGCCTCCAGCGGCGGCGGCTGAACGTCCGGGTCGGTCGCTCCCGAGCCTTCCGCGATCTTCGCGGGTGTTCCGTGCTCATCGTCCAGGGCGTCGTCGGGGTTGCGCGTCACCTGCCACAGGCCGACCCCGGCCAGAACGACCACCGCGAGCAGGATCATGCCAGCCTTGGCCGCAGTCCCGGCGATCGCTCCGCCGGCCGAGAAAGTCGCCGGGCCGCCCGCGGACCGCGCCACCACCGCCGGCAATCCCACCAGCGCGGCGAGCGAGGGCCGCCAGGCTTGCTGTCCGCACGACCGATCGAGTCGCGAGCGGAGCTTGGCGAGCGCCCGCCGCAGCCGCGACCGCACGGCATCGATGGGAAGGTCCAAGCGGGCGGCGATGCCGCGAGGCGCGAGGCCCTCGTAGTAGCGAAGCAGCACGACCTCGCGCTGACCTGGCGTCAGCGAAAGGACGGCTTCGGACACGCGGTGGAACAGCTCGTCCTTCGCGACGGTCTCGTCCGGACCCGCGGTCTCCTCGGCGCGCGCCGCCGCACCCTCGCGACGGCGTCGCCGCACGTCGCCGCGGTAGCGCATGCCTGCGACCCGCCGGGTCACCGTCGACAGCCACGCGCGCACCCCTTCCACCCGCCCGGGCGGCGAGCGCAGCGCTCTGAGCCACGTCTCCTGCACGACCTCGTCGGCGCCGTGACGATCGTGGACGAGGTGTCTGGCCAGCCCACGCACAAAGCGTGCGTGATCGAGCAGATTCCGGATATCGGGTGATGGAGCGCCCTGGGACACGTCTCGTCCTTTCGTCATCACGATCCTACAGGCCGCCCGGAGCAAAAATGCGCCGCGCCGAATGACGGATATGATGCGGCCCGACTCAGGGGAGAAGTGCGATGGACAAGGTCGACCAGTTCGAGAGCCTCTTTAGATCCGCAACCAAACCCGCGTTCGAGCGGGAGGAGGTGCCGATCGCATCCGTTCTCGTGGCGGCCGACGGGTCGGACGAGGAGGCCGAGGCCTATGGCGACCGGGTCCGGTCGTTCCTGGACACCCTGGGCGCCAACGTCCACTGGCGCGACGTCGGAAGCGACGGGTTCCCGACCATCAACGCCCTGCACGAGATCCTCGAGGCCGAGCAGCCGGACCTCATCTGCACGCACCGTCATCTGGCCAGCGCAAGCCGTCGGTGGCAATCCACGCTGGGTGAGTACCTGGACGTCCTGACCCAGACGACGGACACCCCGGTGCTGGTCCTGCCCCACCCGGGCGCCGAGGACGTTCCCGACTTCGCTCAGCGTGACACGAGCATGGTCATGGCCCTGACCAACCACCTCCCGGGCGATGGACGGCTCGTCAACACGGCGCTCAGACTCACCCGACCGCAGGGCACGCTGGCGCTGTGCCACATCGAGGATGACCTCGTGTTCGAACGCTACATGGAAGTCATCAGTCGCATCCCGGACGTCGACACGGACCTCGCGAGAGAGACCATCCACGCCCAACTCGAGAAGGAGCCGCGCGACTGGATCACGTCCGTGAAGCAGGCCCTCGACACCGCGGGTGTCCACGTGCGGGTCCAGGAGTTGGTCGTCTTCGGGCATCACCTGAAGACGTGCCTGCACCACGTGAAGGAGCAAGAGGCGGGGCTCGTCGTCATTCACACCAAGGACGAGGACCAGTCGGCGATGCACGGCCTCGCGTACCCACTCGCCATCGACCTCCGCGACACGCCGTTGCTCATGGCCTGAGGGGACCTCCATGCCAATCGACCCTTCGCTCCTGCTCCTCGCTTCCGAGCCTCACGACGTCTCCCTCGGCGTGACGCTGACGTTCACGGGAATCCTCGTCGCCCTCATCGTATCCCTTGCACTCGAGGAGAAGATCCACGCGAAGAAGTCCGTCATCGTAATGACGTTCGCCTTGGGCTCCCTATTCCTGG
Organism: Planctomycetota bacterium; assembly: GCA_002687715.1. Taxonomy (GTDB): domain Bacteria; phylum Planctomycetota. Next base: position 18,693 of record NZBC01000154.1, read on the forward strand.
GAACTGCGCTCGGGCTGCTCCCGTTCCACCGCATCACCTGGGGCGGCCACGAGGTCGACCTACCGGTGTTCATCCCGTCGGTGGACTGGAACGTGATCGCGATCATCCTCGGCGCGAGCCTGTTCGTTGACGTCGTGTCCAAATCGGGCCTGTTCACCTGGGTCGCGATCAAGCTCACGAAGGTATCTCGTGGTGACCCCGTGAAGCTGCTCTGGTTCTACGGCCTGATGACCGTCGTGTTCTCGGCCGTCCTCAACAACGTCACCGCGATGATCATCGTCGGGTCACTGACGGCGGTATCCCTGTCCAAGCTCGGACGCGAGGACAAACTCCTCGGCTTCCTGCTCATCGAAGGCCTGCTCACCAACGTCGGCGGCCTGCTCACGCTGATCTCGTCCGTACCCAACATCATCGTCGGGACCGCCGCGGGCATCTCCTTCGTGGACTTCTTTCTCGCCGCGAGCCCGTTCGTCGCCGTGGGCACTGTCCTGACCATCCTCATGGGCGCGCGCCTGTTCGACATCAAGAGGCTGGCCTCGGACGCGGAGCGCCGGAGAGCGAAGGAACTCGTCTCCTCGTTCGACGAGAACGACGGTATCGAAAGCCGGGCCTTCTTCTGGTTCGGCGCGACGATGACCGGCCTCTTCGTGATCGTCATCGCGTCCGCTTCCCATCTCCCGGTCATCAAGGACCTCGGTATGGGGTACGTAGCGTTGCTGTTCGCCGGGATCATGATTCTGCGATTCAAGTCGGTCGCCGACCGCTTCTACCAGGCGATCGACTGGGACCTGCTCGCGTTCTTCGCCGCGCTCTTCGTCACCATCAACGTCATGGAGCGCGCCCTCGTCCTCGACCTCATCGGCGAGGGACTCCACGCGATCATCGGACTCGGAGACACCAGCGGCACCGCAGCGCTCCTCGTGTCGAGCGCGGTCTTCTCTTCGGTCACCGACAACATCCCCCTCGCCGCCATGCTCGCCAAGATCCTCGGCGCCATGGACCCCGCACCCTCTTCCTCCCTCTGGTGGGCAGTGATCTTCGGTGCCAACCTCGGCGGCAACCTCACGCCCATCGGCTCCGCATCCACCCTCGTCGCCGTGACGATCATGCACAAGCACGGCCTGAAGATGTCGTTCGGTGCCTTCGTGAAATACGCGCTGCCCTACGCCGCCGCGCAGATCGCGCTGGCGACGGGGTATGTGCTGTTGTTCCTTTAGGCAGGGAAGGAGCACTAATCCCAAGGAGAACCCGCGAGCCAGAAGAACGGATTCTGGAGCTGATCCTGGGTTCCTGGGGTTCTCCCTACCCTCTCTTCTTCCCTTGAGCCGCCGCCGCCCGACTACTGACCAACGCCGCCACACGCCTCGCAACCCACGCGCCGCGCGATGCGGATGGTGCGCGTGGTCATGTCCCGCAGGTCCATCGTGAGCAGGCGATCGGTCAGCGGCGTTCCCAGGTCGGCGATGACCTTGATCGCCTCCATGGCACCGAGGCACGCCACCGCACCCGATACGGCACCGAATACGGGGAACTCGCGTTTCCACGCAGGCGGGATCTCCGGGTGCAGGCAGGCCAGGCACGCAGTGCGGCCGGGGATCATCGTCGTGATCTGGGCCTGGAGCTCGTACATCGCACACTCGACGACGGGCTTGCCCTGTTGGACGGCGGCGCGGTTCATGGCGAACCGTTCCTCGAAGAGCGGTGCGCAGTCGACGACCACGTCCGCCCGGGCGACGAGGTCGGTGACGTTCTCGTCATTCACGTTCTCGGCGATGCAGTGGAGGTCGAGGCGCGGGTTGAGGTCGCGGAGTCGGCGTTCGACGGACGCGATTCGCGAGGTCCCGAGGGCATCCCACGTCATCAGCAGCTGACGGTTGAGGTCGCTCTTCTTGATGTCCCCGCCGTGCGCGAGGACGAGTCGCCCGACCCCCGCGGCGGCGAGTTCGTACGCGACGACGCTGCCCAGCCCGCCCACGCGTGAGATCAACACCGAAGCGTCCCGCAGCTTCTGCTGCCCGACCTCGCCGAATCCCGGGACCGTGACCTGCCAGGCGTAGACCGCGCGCTCGTCGTCACTCAGGGGGCGGGGGTCGTCGGCAGTCACTGCGTCGTCTCATCCACCGGAAATGGGCGTCATCACCACCAGCCGCGCGCCATCCGCCACGGTCGTACCGTCGAGGTCCGTGACCTGCTCGTCGTCCAGTGACACGAACAGGGTCCTCGCGATGTCCCCGCCTCGCAAGAGGAGTCCGGACAGCGGCGCACCCCGGGCGTTCGCGATCGCCCGCAGCACATCGGCCACGGACGCGGCAGGTTCCGTCTCGAGGTCCTCCTCCCCCACCTGGGCGGCGTCGCGAAGCTGACCGAACCACTCGACCGTCACGCTCACGCCATCGCCTCGGCGGCGACGGCTCCCCCGTCGATGCGGAGGATGACGTCCGCGAGGTTCTCCGCCTCGCGCAGGTTGTGGGTCACGTGCAGCGCTGTACACCCGGTCGCGGCGCGGACCGAACGCATCAGCTCATACATCTCGCTGCGCGTCTCGTCGTCGAGCGCACTGAAGGGTTCGTCGAGGCAGAGCACGTGGGGATGGTAGGCCAGAGCCCGGCCGAGGGCCACCCGTTGCGTCTCGCCGCCGGAGAGCCCCGCGGGATCGCGATCGAGCAGGTCCCCCAGTCCGAGGAGTCCGGCCAGCTCGTCCACCCGTGACGTGATCTGCACCGACGTCCACCGCCGCACGTGCAGCGCAAACGCGAGGTTGTCGCGAACGTTCATGGTCATGAACAGGGCGCCGTCCTGAGGAACGTAGCCGATCCCCCGCTCCGCGGGCTTGCGCCCGGTCACGTCCTCGCCTCCAACGATGACCCGCCCCGCGGCGATGGCGCGGAGGCCACACACCGCCTCGAGCAGACTGGTCTTGCCGGTGCCGCTGCGCCCCATGAGCACGCCGTACGCCCCGCTCTCGACGTCGAACGAGACGTCGTGGAGCGCGAACGCGCCCTGCTTCAACCCGATTCCCTGAACGGAGATCATGAGCCGATGTGCCTCACTCCGAGCCACCGCGTCACGAGCAGGACGACCACCGCCATCGTGACCATGAGCAGGGAAATCGCGACCGCCGCCTCCACGTTGCCGATGGACAGCTCGAGAAACACCGACGTCGGCAGGACCTCGGTCTTCATGCGGGTCGCGCCGCTGAATACGAGGATGGGACCGAACTCGCCCAGCGCGCGCGCCCACGCCAGCATCGCCGCAGCGATCACGCCCGACCGGGCCTCCGGGAGCACCACCGAGAAGAACGCCTGCGATCGCGTACAGCCGAGGGTCAGCGCGACCTGCTCGCGTCGTGGATCGGTGCGCTCGAACGCGGACACCATCGCGCGCACCGCGAACGCGCAGGCCACCGCGAACTGCGCGATGATGACGCTGGGGATCGCGTAGGTGATGGGCGTGACGCCGTCCTCGAACGCACGGCCCGGCGCGGTGTTGAAGAGGATGAGCAGGCTGATCCCGATGACGAGCGGCGGCAGCACAATGGGCACGTCCACGAGTGCGTTCAGGAACCCACGACCGGGGAACTCGAACCGCGCCAGCAGATAGCCGATGGGGATCGCCGCCCACAACGCCAGGATCGTGGTCAGCGTGCACGAGAGCAGGCTGAACCAGATGGCATACCGGATCTCCTTGCGGGAGAGGGCGTCGGCGATGTGGTCCCACGTCGTGAAGCTCGCGTCGGCCACGAGCATGGCTCCGACCAGCAGGACGTACACCGATCCCAAGGCCACCATCACCCCGAAGAACGGCTTGTCCGATCCGACCGTGTGGGGGTGGGTCTCGATGCCGGAGCGCTCCTTCATCGTCACCGTTTCGGCCCGATCCACCGGAAGCCAACCGACCGGAACCGCGCGCGCGTACCGCCGCGATGGACCCGATCGAAGAGCCGGCCCAGGAGCTGCGGGTACCGCGCGTCCTTCGCCACGGCCCACGACTGACGCGCGTAGGCGAGCTCGCCGTCGAGGTCCACGATCTCCAACCGCTCGGCGTTCCCCGGATGAGCGAGCGCGTTGCTGCGATAGACCACGACCGCGTCGAGCCGGCCCGCGATGATCTGGTTGACGAGGAAGTCGCCCGTCGCGGAGTCGACCGCTCGGTTCTTGACCACCCGACCCCAGAGACCGAGGCTCTCGAGCAACCGCTTCGTGAGCGCGCCAAGGGCCGAGTTCTGCACGTGCGCCAACCCGACTCGCAGCCCTTCTCGGGCGAGGTCCTCGAGGGTCTTCACTGCGTCCGGATTGCCGCGCTTCACGAGGATGACCAGGTCGTTCTCGGTAAGGAGCGTCGCGGGCAGGAAGCGGTCCGCCACCTGGTCCATGAACGACGTGTCGCACGCCAGATACGCGTCGGGAATCCGTGCGTTCGCCATGGACGCCACGAGAACGCCGCAGCCGTTGTAGACGGTCTCGATCTCGCACGCCTCACGCCGCTGGAAGTCCTCCAGCGTGGCTGAGATTCCCGGTCGGAGCATCGCACCGCTGTAGATCACGAGGCGCGGGCGGACCGCCCACGGATCGCCGTTCACGACGCGAAAGCCGCCGGATTGGAACGTCGCGAGTCCACGGTCACGGGCACCCAGGTAGCGCGCAAAGCGCAGCGCCGCCGCGGGTACTTCTGAGCTGTCGAGGACTCCCACCGTGACCTGACGCTCGCCGCCATCCGCCAGTTCGGGGATGTCCGCGATGTCCAGCTCCTCGTACTGGCCGACGGTCGCGTCCCAAAGGACGGCCACGTCCACCGCGCCGAGCTTCAGGTCATTGACGAGGCTCTCGACCGTCGGCTTCATGACGTGCGCTTTCGTCGCCAGCGCCTTCCACCGCCCGAGCCCGCGCATCAGACTGCGGGTCGCGCGCCCGACCGCGGCGGCGTCCGGATTGGCGAGACCGACCTTCACGTCGTCGCGAAGGAGGTCGTCGAGCCGGCGGACTCCCTTCGGGTTCCCGGCCGCCACCGCGACCA
>NZBC01000155.1 GCA_002687715.1 Planctomycetota bacterium
CGACGACACGTCGGCCGCCGTGGCGCTCCGCATTCTCGAGAGCCTCCCCGGCGAGCTTCCGGTGGACGACGTGGCGCGGTGCCTGACGGACCGCGGCCGCTCCGTGCGTCTCTCCGCGCTGTCGTGCCTGGTCAAGCGGTCGTCGGCCGAGCTATGCCGGCACGCCGAGGCCATCGTCATGCAGTCGGACATCGCGGTGCAGGCGCTCGACGCACTCGACGACGTCGCGGACCGGTCTGCCGTCGATGCCTGCGTTCGGATGTGGATGGCCCGACCGGATCTGCAGCGCGACTCGCTGAGCCGGATCATCTCCCACCGCAGCCAGGGGGAGAACCTCGGGGTGCTTCTGGATCTCGTAGCCTCGGGTCTCGCGGCGGACGGGTCGGTCCGCATGGCGCGAGTCCAGGCGGTGTCCGCGGCGCTCCCTCGGTGGTTCGACGCCGCGCACGTTCCCCTGGCGCTGGCCAAGGCCAAAGACGTCGTGGTCGACGTTCGCCAGGTCCTGATCGGACTCGTCGGGCAGCGCGCGACCGCGGTGCACCTCGAGGCGGTGAGAGCCTGGTACGACGACGCTCGCGGCGCTGATCGGGAGCTGGCCGTCGCCGCGCTGCTGCCGTGGCTCGCCCGGCACGAGGGGGCCGCCGCGGTGCCCAGGTACCGGGCCTGGCTGGACGGGAAGCGTTGGGCACCGCATTGGACGGCGCGCGGGGTCGCGGCGGTGCTGGCGTGGAAGCTGCTGCGTGCATTGCCCGACGCGGACCGTCAGCCGGAGCTGAGTCGCATCATCGAAAGCCCGGCGACCACGCACGCGTTCGACCTCGCGCTCGACGATCCGCTGACCGCGAGCGACCCGGTGTTACGAGCGGCGGCCCTGAAGCGGCTCGCGGCCGCCGGACCCCGCGTGATGAACCCGGACCCCGTCGCCTTCCTCGACCGGCTTCTGGATGACGATGCCGCCACACTCGCGAAGGCGCTGCTGGCGCGTTGCGGCACGCTCGACGCGCCGCACCACGAGCTGTGCTGCCTCGTCATCGAGGGGGTCGCGCGCTTGCGGCGTGAGTCGTTGATCGAAGCGTTCGCCAGCGCGATGGGCCACCGGGATGCCAGCGTGCGATTGGCCGCGGCCGCGGCGCTCGGGAGCACGTGCTCCAAGCAGGCGGTGCCCCACCTGATCAACGCGCTGCGTGACGACGGGGCGTCCGTCGTTTCCACGGCCCGCAAGAGCCTGGAGCGGGTGCGTCTCTTCCAGGAAGAGCAGGCCCGATGGCAGAAGTGGCTGAAGACGGGCGAGTTCGACGAGAAGGGCGGGGCGAAGCCGCCCAAGCGCAAGGAGAAGTAGCGCGCCCCCGACAAACCCAGAGCGGACCTGGAGGTCCGCGCTCCCGACAGACCCAGAGCGGACCTGGAGGTCCGCGCTCCCGTGAGAGCAGATTGACTCACGGCCTCGGGAGGTCCGCGCTGCCATCAGAGCTTGCGCTCAAAGCAGCCCGGCGAGGTCGTCGGGCAGGGGCGCCTCGAGCTGCAGCGGGTCGCCCGTCACCGGGTGGGTGATCAGCAGCCGCTCCGCGTGCAACGCCTGGCGGTCGAGCAGCACGTGTTCGGGGTCGCGTGCGTTCGGGTCGAGGTCGCCGGCGCGGATCGGCGACGCATCGCCGTAGAGACGGTCGCAGAGGATCGGGTGACCGATCTCGGCCAGGTGGACGCGGATCTGGTGCTGCCGCCCGGTCATTGGGTGGCAGCGCAGAAGTGACAGCAGCTCCGTGCGCTGGACGAGCTCCCACTCGGTGCGCGCCGGTCGACCGTTCGCGACGCAGGCGACCTTCAGCCGAATCTCCGAATCGGGGTCCGGGCCGATCGCGGCTTCGATGATCCCGGAGTCGTCGCGAGTCGGGCCGCTCACCACGGCCAGGTACGACTTCTCGACCCGGCGCTCCTCGAAGTCGCGGCCCAGGGTCTTGCGCACCTCTTCATCCTTGGCGAGTACGAGGACGCCGGACGTATCCCGGTCGATGCGGTGGACGATCATCGGCGGCTCCTTGCCGGGGACGCCGTCGCCGCGGTGATGGCGGACGTGGAGGGCGTTGACGATCGTGTCCATGACGTGGCGACCCACGGGGTGGACCACGGTGCCGGGTGCCTTGTCGAGCACCACGAGCCACGGATCCTCGAAGACCACCCGGAGCGGGATGTCCTCGAGGGGGACCGGGTCCGTGGCCGGCCCTTCGTCGACGAGCACCGTGACCTCCTGGTCGGCGAGCAGCCGGGCTCCCTTGCGGGCGGGGAGGCCGTCGACCAGGACGCGTCCGTGGGCGATTCGCTTCTGCAGGTCCGCGCGGGAGCGCCACGTGACCTGCGATCGCAGCCAGCTATCGAGGCGTTTCCCCTGATCCTCCGCGGGCACGCGGTAGGTCACTTCGGAGCGTGGACGGGACAGGTCGCGCGGTGACATGACTGCCCCTGTTATAAGGGCGCCGTGGCCGAAGACCCCGGGATCAGCAAGGAGCGGCTGAAACGACTCGCCCGCCTCGACCGCCGCAAGGTCCGGGAAGAGCTGGGGCTGCGCCTCATCGAGGGGTGCCGGCTGGTCGAGGAAGCGCTGGTCGCGGGTGCCGTCGCGGAGGTGTTTGCCCGGGCCGACGCCGCCGACGGGTGGCGCGTTCGAGCCGGCGACGAGGTACCCGTCCATGCCGTCGCGACCCACGACCTCGAGCGTCTGGCCGACGTCCGCACCCCGCAGGAGGTGGTAGCGATCGGTCCGTTGCCGGTGCTGGCGGCGGCGGCTGCGATCCTCGAGTCGGCGCGCCGGGTCCTGGTTCTCGACGCGGTGCAGGACCCCGGCAACGTCGGCGGACTCGCCCGCACCGCCCGGGCGCTGGGGGTCGACGGCTTGCTCGTCACCGCCGGGACCGCGGATCTGTCGTCGCCGAAGGTCCTGCGCGCGTCGGCGGGAGCGCTGTTTCACCTCCCGGCCGGCCTCTTGGACGATGCGACTACCCTGCCGTTGCTTGCCGCAACCCACGGCCACGCGCTCGTGGTCCCCGTCGTCGCGGGCGGCCGCGACCTGCGCGAGGTGTCGGCGCCGGAGCGCTTCGCGATCGTGGCCGGCAACGAAGGCGCCGGGACCTCGCTTGCGTCAGGCGACGCACTTCGCGTGACGATCCCCATGAAAAACGGCGCCGACTCGTTGAATGTCGGCGCCGCCTTCGCGGCCATCCTGGGCCGCTGGCTGTGATCGGTTGAGCTGCGCTACTTGTGCGAGCCCATGATCTCCTTCGGCTTCGGTGGGTCAGCCGCTACGACCTTCGTGCGACCCTGGAGGTCCTTGATGTGGACCTGCTTCATCAAGTCGAGCACATGGTCGATCTTGAGGCAGATTCCGAGGGTCTCGGAGTAGATACGCGTGGCGATGCCGACCACCTCGCCCTTCGGATTGAAGAGTGGTCCGCCGGAGTTGCCGGGGATGATCGACGCTGTGATGTGGATCGTGTTCTCCACCTTGCGGACGGTGCCCACGGACGGCGAGGACTCGGCGACCCGTGCCTCCAGCCCGCGCTGGCCGCGGGGGAAACCCAGCGCCATGACCTGATCGAGCTTCGATAGCGGCGGGTTCGTTCCGAACGGCCGGCAGACGACCGGGCGGAACTTCGTGCCCTTCAGATGCAGGATGACGAGGTCGTTGTTGTCGAGGTCGTGGACCTGGTAGTCGATGCTGGCGGCGCCGATCTCCATGGTCTTGGTGATCATGCTGTCCGGGGCGGCGACGATGATCTCGAGGTTCTTCAGCCCGGCGTTGTTGAACCCGGTCGTGAGGTCCGGCGTGCGTTCCTTGGTCATGCATGACGACCCCGAGCGCCACGCCGCGAGGACGAGGGTGTCTGGGAGGATCTTGACTTCGCCCAGCGCTTCCATCGCCGCGAGTTCGGGATCGAACTTCCAGGGCTGGGCGACGTGCTTGTTGGTGACGATGTGCCCGAACTTGCTGATGACGAACCCGGTTCCCCAGCCCGTGCCGTAGTGCCGATCGACGGTGCCGTCGTCGTTCTTCGTCGTGTACGCGAAGCGCGAGTGGATGAGGAATACCGCGTGATCCCATTCGCGCTGGATGCGCTGGAACGCCTCGCGGTCGCGGCGAACCGCGTCGGCGAACGCCGCCATCTTCTTCTCGAACTCCGTGTCGAGTTGGGCGATCCGCTGGTGGATCGCACCGATGTCCGACTGTCGCGCCTTCCCCTCGCGGGCCGCGACCTGCCGGACCATCGCCTCGCCGGCCTTGACCCGGGCGGCCTCGTCGATCTGGCGTGATTCGAGCTGCGCTTGCAGCTTCTTCAGCTCCGCCGATGCGGTGATGAGCTCCTTGCGGGTGAGCGATTCGATCGAGCGGAGCCGCTCGGACGCCTTCTCGCGAGCGGCGTCGGTCTCGACGCGCGCCGCCGAGAGCTGCGCCTGCAACGTGGCGTCCCTATGAGCATGCGAGCTCGCGAGATCGCCCAGCCAGAGCGCCAACCCGAGGAGGAATGCCAGGACGACGGTGTTGATGACCCCGAGGATTCCGGGCCGGAACGCCGGTTTTGACCGTCGCGAAGGCCGCGTGCCATCGCGGCCGGTTCGCGCACTCTGCTGCTCGATGGCGCGGGTCTGTCGGTCCATGTCTGGCTCCCTCCGCTCCTTTGGGAGCGATACGGGCATTGATTCATACGCCAGGACAAGGCCGGAAGTTGGGCTGCTTGTGGGAGTTCGGTCTCCCGGCGCCCTGACTTCCTCTCACCTGTCCCAGTCTTGTTTATCGGCACCGCGGGGTTTGGCTGCTGCGGGAATCCGGCCGGATGACGCGGATTCGCGGCGCGTAATCCGACACGCCGAAGTCGGATTGGCACGGTGGGCTAGGGCGCCCCTTCTTCACGGCCGCGGGACAAGGGACCGACCGCCTCTTCGACCGCGCGCAGCAGACGGCCCGATCCGACCAGGCGGGCGATGCTGCGAATCTCCTCGCCGAATGCCCGGTCTTCGCCGGGCGGTCCAACGATGGTCGCGAGCAGGTCCACGGTCGCTTCGACTCCGGCCCCCGCGCGGAGCGGTCGCCGCCATTGCAGCGCCAGGAACCCAGCCAGGAGTTCGACCGCGACTACGTGGAGCGCGTTGCGCGATACCTCAACGAGCTGACGCGCCGCGATGGGGCTCATGCTGACGTGGTCTTCCTGGTTCGCGGAGGTGGGGATCGAGTCGACGGACGCTGGATGTGCAAGCACCTTGTTCTCGGACACGAGGGCTGCAGCCAGCACCTGGGCGATCATGAGCCCCGAGTTCACGCCCGGCTTGCCGCCCGCGAGGAACGCGGGGAGATGGGACAGGTCGGGGTTGACGAGGTTCTCGACGCGCCGCTCCGAGATCGAGGCGAGCTCGCACACCGCCGACTTGGCGTAGTCGAAGGGGAGGGCCAGAGGCTCACCATGGAAGTTGCCCGCGGAGACGGCGTCGCCATCGGCGGGAAACAGGATGGGGTTGTCCGTGACCGCATTGATCTCGCGCCCGAGGATCACGGTCAGGTGGCGGAGCGCGTCCCGCACCGCGCCGTGGACCTGGGGTGCGCATCGCATCGAGTACGGGTCCTGGATGCGATCGCACTCGGAGTGGCTCTCGAGGATGTCGCTGCCCTTGAGCAATCGGCGGACGTTCGACGCGCAGGCAGCGTGTCCCGGATGTTCCCGGAGACTCGCGATGCGCTGGCGGAACGGCGCGGCGGATCCGAGCAGCGCGTCGATGGTGACTGCGCAGGCGATGTCGGCCGTCGCGGCCAGGGTCCACGACCGTGCGAGTCCGAGTACGCCGACAGCGGTGCTGAACTGGGTCCCGTTGATGAGGGCGAGGCCTTCCTTGGCCCGGAGCTCCAGCGGCTTGAGTCCGGCGCGGGCGAGGGCCTCACTCCCGGGAAGACACTCGCCTTGCCAGTGGGCTTCGCCTTCTCCGATGAGCACGAGCCCGAGGTGGGCGAGTGGCGCCAGGTCGCCCGAGGCGCCTACCGACCCCTGAACCGGCACCACCGGGAGCACGTCCTGATGGAGCAACGCGAGGAGGAGATCGACGACCCTCTCGCGTACGCCGGAGTGCCCACGAAGGAGTGTGTTGAGTCGCAGCAAGAGCAGCAGGCGCACCACCTCTGGCGACGCGTTGTCGCCGACCCCGACCGCGTGTGACCGCAGCAGGTTGCGCTGGAGTGTGCGGACGTCGTCCGCGTCGATGGTGACGTTCTTGAGGCGGCCGAAGCCCGTGGTGATCCCGTAGATGACCTCGCCCCGCGAGACGATGTCCTCGACCATTCTGCGGCAGACCCGGACGCGCTCGCGGGCATCGTCGTCGATACGGACACTGGCGCCGGCGCCGTCGGAAACGCGGACCGCCTCCTCCAGCGTGAGGCGCGTTCCGTCCAGGATGATCGGTGTTCTGTCCAAGTGGGGGTCCCGGCGCGGCGTCGAAAGAGACACGGCGGCGCGCCATGGTAGGTACGCCCAAGGGGATCGTTCAAGCGGCACGTCTGTTATGGTGCGTCCAGAGGTTCGTTCGAAGTCGCGTACGAACGAGGTTGGATACAAAGCCGTCGTCGAAGGGGAGGCAAGGCCGCGCCTTGGTGACCGTAGCGCTGGACTACCGCCCGGCCCTGTTCCCGGGTTTCGGGATTGGGCGTTATGTCAAGAACCTCGTGCCGTCGCTGCTCGCGGTCGACCCGTCGCTGCAGCTCAAGCTGTACGGCGTGTTCTGGCGTAACCGGCGTCGGCTCGTGGCCGACCACGCGTTTCCCGACGACGCGCGGGCGACTTTTCACGGCGCGCCGGTGCCAGCCCGGCTCATTCCGCTCCTCTCTCGTGTCCTGCGGGTCAGCGCGCGGACCTTCACCGGCCCGTTCGACCTCTTCCACGACACCGATTACGCCGTGACCCCGGTCCGCGGCCGTCCGAGGATCGCCACCCTGTATGACACGGCGTATCTCCGCGATCGGGGCTTCGTCAGCGAGATGCAGTCGCGCCACATGCACGACGTCGTCAAACGCATCCTGCGCGGCGTGAGCCGGATCATCACCATCTCGGAGTTCGCGAAGAAGGACCTCGTCGAGGCCTTCGATCTGGATCCCGACCGGATCTCCGTCACCTACCTCGGGGTCGACCCCGTGTTCCTGGAGGAACCAGACCACGACGCCATCGACCGAGCGGTGACGACCTACGGGATCACGCCCCCCTACTGCATGTACCTCGGCACGCTCGAGCCGCGGAAGAACCTCGTGCGACTCGTGCGGGCGTTCGCGCGTCTGCTGGAGATGGCGCCCGAGCACAATCTCGTTCTCGTTGGTCGCAAGGGGTGGGCCCACGAGCGTGTGTTCGGGGTAGTGGAGGAGCTGGGGATCGGCGACAAGGTGCGCTGGCTGGGTCACCTGTCCGACGAGGCCGCGGGCCTGTTGCTCAAGGGCGCCGCCGTGATGGCGTACCCCTCGCTCTACGAGGGGTTCGGCCTGCCGGCGCTGGAAGGGATGGCTTCGGGAGTGCCCGTGCTGTCGTCGGACAGCCACGCGCTGCGCGAGGTGTGCGGCGACGGTGCGCTCCTCGTCGACCCCATGGACGAGGGCGCGATCTTCGATGGCCTGCGGACGCTCGCGCTCGATCGCGGAGAGGCGAACGAGATAGCCGAGCGCGGCCGGGCCCGGGCCCAGTCATTCACGTGGGACGCCTGCGCGCGAGCGACCCTGGCCGCCTACCGCACGGTATTCGGGGACTGATTCGTTGCGCCTCCTCTTCGACGCCCTCTCGTATGGCACCCGTCCGTCGGGCACGCGGACCCGCGTCTTGGGGCTCGTGCCGGAGCTGGTGGGGCTGGGTCTCGATATCGGCATCCTCGCCGGTCCAGGATGGTCGGCGGACGAGGAGGCCCGGCTCGACGGCGCGACCTTCGTGCGCGTTCCGGATGTGCCCCGCGGTCCGCTCTCGCGCTGGTGGCGTCAGGCCCGCATTCATCGTCGCGCCCAGTCCGAGTACCACTGCGATTTCGTCGTGAGCGAGTGTCTGCCGTGGCCGGCCACGGATCGGCTGATCGGCGTCGTTCATGATCTGCGGTGGCGGCGCGACACGTCGTGGGCGGCGAGGGCGCGGCGGCGAGCCCTCATCGACGGCTGCGCCCGGGCCCGCCAGATCCACGTCGTGTCTCCCACCACGGCCGCCCAACTCGCGGCGGTGCTGCCGGAGAGCGTCGACCATTTGCGCGTCGTGCCCAACGGCGTCGATGTCGCGCGCTTCACGGCCGCCGTGGGTCCGACGGACGACGCCATCCTCGAACGGCGCGGACTCCGACCCGGATACGTTCTGTGCGTTGGCCACTTCGAACCTCGCAAGGCGCCCGACGTCGCGATCGCAGTGCGGACGGAGATGGCGAAGCGCTACGTGGACGTGCCGCTGGTCATGGTGGGGCGCGGCGCGCTCCTGCCCGAGGAGGGAATGTGCGCCCTCAAGGGGCAGTTTCCCAACCAGGACGCCGGCCGGGTCCTCCGCGACGTCACCGCGGAGGAGCTCCCGGCGCTGTACCGCGGGGCGGGGGTGGTGCTCGCGCCGTCGCGCGACGAGGGGTTCGGGATCGCACCGCTGGAGGCGCTCGCCTGCGGAGCACCCGTCGTGGCCTCCGACATCCCGACCCACCGCGACGTCCTCGGGGACGCAGCGCGACTGTGCCGGGTCGACGACGTCTCCGTGTTCGTCGGCGCGGTCCTGTCGATCGTCGAGCAGGGTGCGGATGCGCCGCTGGTCACCGGTCCTGCGCAAGCCGCACGATGGACATGGAAGGCGGCAGCCGAGTCGTTCGTCCAAGCCATCGATGAGGCGGGTCGGAGCTGATCGGGACTCACGACCCGCTCAGGTCGCGAGCAGGAACGCGAGGA
>NZBC01000156.1 GCA_002687715.1 Planctomycetota bacterium
CGCATAGGTAGCAGGGAAGGCCCTGGTTTTCTAGACATCGACCGTCATAAACCACTGTCAAATAACGAACTCAGCGTCGTCCCAAAGGATCCGCACCCACGGCCAGCTGGGCGGAGGCGGTCGAGGCGAACGCCAGGCAAAGGACGACTGCAGCGGCGGGGCGGAAGGCGAGAGGATTCATAGGCGACCTGGGCTCGAGTTGGTCCGAACGTGCCGATTGAGACGCGAACGGGGAAGCGGGGGGTGAGTCCTTGACTGTCCGGGGTGGGTGCCGGGATGGCGCCCATTCGAAGTGACGATAACCCACGCTGCGGCGGGCTGTCATAAGGAAAGCCCGCCAAGCCGCGGGGGCCGTTTCCGGTATCCCGGTTTTACCTAAACCTGTCCGAAGGAGCGCATTACGTCCGTCCAGCGCCCGGACGCATGGAGCAGGAGCTCCGCGATCTCGCGGACCGCGCCGTCCCCCCCGGCGCGGCTCGTGACGTAGTCCGAAGCGTCACGAACGACCGGCGGAGCGGCAGGGACGGTGGCGGCCCAACCTGCGGCCCTGAGGATCGGCAGATCGAGGAGATCATCGCCGACGGCCGCGGTCCGCGCGGCCGCGACGTCGTGCCGTTTCAGCAGCTCCTCGAACACGGGCCGTTTCTCCGTGACTCCGACCGCCACGTCTTCGATGCCCAGACTGCGGAAGCGCCTCACCGTGCTCTCGGACGCGTGTCCCGAGATGATCGCAACCCGAACGCCGGCCTGCATGAGCAGCTTGATGCCCAGGCCGTCGGCGATGCAGAATCGTTTGAAGTCGGTGCCGTCGGAGCCGACGAAGACCGTGTTGTCGGTGAGGACGCCGTCGACGTCGAGCACCAGCATCTGGACGTCCGGCGGTGGGCCGGCCATCAGATGATCCTCGCGTCGAGCAGGTCCTGGACGTCCACGAGGCCGACGGGAACGCCATGGGCGTCGACCACTGGCAGCTGGTCGATCCGGTGCTCCCGGCACAGGCGCCATGCGTCGGCGGCGAGGGCCTCCGGGGAGATGGTGGTCGGGTCGGTGATCATGACGGCGTCGACCGGACCCTCGAGAAAACCGACGCCCGACTGCAGGTTGCGGGCGAGGTCGCCGTCGGTGAAGAACCCCACGAGGCGGCCATCCTGGTCGATGACTGAGGCCGCGCCCGGCCGGCCGCGGGTGGCGTTCATGGCAATGAGGGTCTCCCGCGCGGTCGACCCGACGGGAACGGTCGTCATGGCATCACCCTGCCGCATGATCTCCCTGACCTTCATCAGTCGGCGGCCGAGCGCGCCCCCCGGGTGGAAGCGGGCGTAGTCCTCGGTGTCGAAGGCGCGCTCGTCGATCAGGGCCATGGCCAGCGCGTCGCCCAGCGCGAGCAGGGCGGCCGTGCTCGTGGTCGGTGCCAGACCCAACGGGCAGGCCTCCGGAGCGCGGCCGCAGTCGAGCACGATGTCCGTGTTGCGGCCCAACGTCGAGTCCGGCCGGCCGGTCATCGCCACGAGTCGGGCGCCGAGCTTGCGGAGCGGGGCGATGAGCTGGATGACCTCGTTGCTCTCGCCGCTGTTGGACAGCAGCAACACCACGTCCTCCTTGCGGACCCGGCCGAGGTCGCCATGGCAGGCGTCTGCGGGATGCAGGTAGAAGCTGGGGGTGCCGGTGGACGCCAGCGTCGCGGAGATCTTGGTCGCGATGATCCCCGCCTTGCCGATGCCGGTGACCACGACCCGGCCTCCGCACGCGAGCACGAGGTCCAGGGTCCGCTCGAAGTCCGGCCCCAGCGTCGGGACGAGATCTGCGATGGCGCGCGCCTCCATGCGCAACACCGTGCGGGCGCGTTCCAGGCGAGATCTCGGCTCGGGCTCTCTTCCGGCGTCCGGCATCATGGGTGGATCCTCGCACGGCAGTTGACCGCGTTCAATGCGGTCATTTCCGAAGCCGTTTGAGCACAAGGACTTCCGCGCTAAGATCGGAGCGCACGCGATGGCCTTGTCCCACTACATGAACGGCGGACCGGAGGGGTGGGCGGTCCTGGCCGCGATCATCTTCCTCATCCTCATGACCAACGCGTGTCACGAGGGCGGCCACGCCTTCGCGGCGTGGTGCGGGGGAGACCGGCGAGCCGATTTGCGACGCCGATGCACGCTGAACCCGATCAACCACTTTCATTGGTTCCTGACTCTGGTGTTGCCGGTGGGGCTGCTCCTGTTGTCGCAGGGGCAGTTCCTGGCCGGGGGAGCGCGCCCGGTGATGATCGACCGTGGCAAGCTGGGCCGGGTGCGAATGGCACTCGCGGCGCTGGCGGGGCCGGTCGGCAATTTCTTGTGCGCCGGGTTCTTGATGCTCCTCCTCGGGCTCGCGTGGTCGCAGGAGTGGTTCGACATCACCCAGTTCGATCAGGTGTCGTCGAAGGCGTACATGATCTTGAAGATCCCGATCTGGTTCTGCTTCTTCCTCGGACTGCTGAACCTGGCCCCGGTGCCGGGGCTCGATGGCGGCCACATCTTCGCGATGCTGTTCCTGCCGGATTGGGCGCAGCGCATCTGGTACAAGCTCACGCCGCTCGGGATCCTGATCATCCTCGGGACGATGCTCTGGTACGGAGGTTTCCTCCGCAAATGGGGCCTCATCGAGACGATGCCGACGTTCGATGTGATCAGGTGGATCGCGGATCGGGTCGAGGCGTACACGCTCTCGGCCCGCGAATGGTGGGATGCGGTTCTATGACCAGAGCATTCTTGTGACCGGAGCAGTGCGATGAATGAAGTCGGTGCGACGGGTGGCGTCGGTGCTCCGGACGGAGAGGACTACCGGGTCGACCTCGAGAACTTCGCCGGACCGCTGGATCTGCTCCTCCATCTCATCCGGAAGGAAGAGCTGGACATCCACGACATCCCGATCTCGCGGATCCTCAGCCAGTACATGTCCTACCTCGAGGTGATACAGGAGCTGGATCTCGACGAAGCCGGGGAGTTCCTGGTCATGGCCGCGACGTTGATGGTGATCAAGTCGCGCATGCTGCTGCCGGCGGAGGAGGTCGACCTCGACGAGGAGATCGACCCGCGCTACGAGCTCGTGCAGCAGCTGCTCGAGTACAAGCGCTTGAAGGACTCCGGGCACTATTTCGTCGACCAGGCGCGGATCGCGGCGCATCGCGTCAGCCGCCCGGATACGGCGCGCCCGGACGCCATCCTCAAGACCGACAAGTCGATGGACGAGTTCGGTCTCTACGATCTGCTCGAAGCGTTCTCGCGCGTGCTCGAGTCCATCGGCGCCGACGCCGGCAAGAAGGAGAAACGGGTTACCGTCGACGACAAGCCCGTACGTCACTACGTCACGACGTTGACCACCCGTCTGGAATCGGAGCGCTCGATCCTGTTCTCGGAGCTCATGAAGAACCCGGAGCGCTCGGAGCTCATCGGGTACTTCCTGGCGCTCCTGTTGTTGCTCAAGCAGGAGGTGGTTGAGTGTGCCCAGCACGGGGAGTTCGGGGACATCCGGATTCTCTACCGAGGCACCACGGAACGACAGGAGGTCGAGATGGACCTCGCCGACGACTTCAAGTAGCCGTGGAATGCGCGGCGGGGCCACGGCCCACGCGGGGCCCCTGCCGAAGAAAGAGCCTGGGCGCGGGCCCCAGCACAGCTTCCCTCACGATCATCCATGTGCGGCATTGCCGGATTCTTCGACACTCGATCGCGCCGTCCGGCCGACGAAACGCTGCTTCGGGCCATGACCCGGAGCATCGCCCATCGCGGTCCGGACGGTGAGGGCTACCACGTCGAGGGCGGCGTCGCCCTGGGCCACCGCCGGCTCTCCATCATCGACCTCGAGGGCGGTGGCCAGCCGATCGAGAACGAGGACGGATCGGTCGTGCTCGTCTACAACGGCGAGATCTACAACTACCAGTCGCTGATGCAGGAGCTCATCGCGGCCGGCCACACGTTTCGTACGCGCTGCGACACGGAGGTCGTCGTCCACGCCTGGGAAGAATGGGGCACGAAGTCCGTCGAGCGCTTCAACGGCATGTTCGCGTTCGCGCTCTACGACCGGAACCAGGACGTTCTGTTCCTGGCGCGGGACCGACTCGGGATCAAGCCGCTCTACATCGGCGAGACCACGGACGGACGGTTGCTGTTCGGCTCCGAGTTGAAGGCGCTGTTCGTCGACCCGGCGCTGCCGCGTGACCTCGACGCGTTTGCGGTGGAGGACTACTTCACCTACGGCTACGTCCCCGAACCCAGGACGATTCTGCGTGCCGTGGGGAAGCTGCCGCCCGGCCACACGGTCCGCATCGAGCGCGGACGACCGGTGCCGAAGTCACACGAGTACTGGGACGTCCCCTTCGCGGACGTGGGTCCGTTGTCCGACGAAGATGCGTGCGAAGAGCTGATCGCGCGACTGCAAGCCGCGGTGGAGCAGCGCATGATCGCGGAGGTTCCGTTGGGTGCGTTCCTTTCGGGCGGGGTCGACTCGTCGGCGATCGTGGCGATGATGAGCCGGGTTTCGAGAGATCCTCCGAAGACGTGTTCGATTGCCTTCGACGAAGCGGAGTTCGACGAGGCGCCGCACGCGGCCCGGGTCGCCGCTCACTGCCAGACCGACCACCGGGTCGAACGCGTAAGCACCAACGACTTCGACCTCATTGACCGGCTGGCGACTCTCTACGATGAGCCGTACGCCGACAGCTCCGCCATTCCGACCTACCGGGTGTGCGAGCTCGCGCGTCGGGGAGTGACGGTCGCGTTGTCTGGCGACGGCGGGGACGAGACGCTCGCGGGCTACCGTCGCTACCAGCGGCATCTGCGCGAGGAGTCGTTGCGCGCGAAGCTGCCGGGCGGGTTCCGGCGGCCCGTGTTCGGCCTTCTGGGGCAGGTCTACCCGAGGATGCGTTGGGCGCCTCGGTTGCTCCGCGGCCGGTCGACGTTCCAGCTGTTGGGGCGCGACGCACTCGCAGGGTACGGTGCGATCTCCTCGCTGCTCAATGACGATCTCAAGTCGCGAGTGTATGCGCCGTCGTTCCGCCGCGAGCTCGACGGCTACCACGGCCTCGAGGTGATGCGTGGCCATGCGGAACGGGCTCCGACCGACGACCCCTTGTCCCTGGTCCAGTACCTCGATCTGAAGACGTATCTCGTCGGTGACATCCTCACCAAGGTCGATCGCGCAAGCATGGCCCACGGTCTCGAGGTACGGGTCCCGTTCCTCGATCACACCCTAGTCGAGTGGACGTCGGGGCTGCGGCGCGAGCACAAGCTGCGCGACGGCGAGGGCAAGTGGCTGCTCAAGAAGTCCTTGGAGCCGAACCTGCCACGCGAGAACCTGTATCGGCGGAAGCAGGGGTTCGCCGTGCCGCTCGCCGACTGGTTCCGCGGTCCGCTGCGCGATCGCGTGACCTCGGTGCTGTCGAGCCCGTCCATCACCGACTCGGGGGTCTTCGATCCGGAGTCTCTGCAGCGGTTGGTGGGCGAGCATGTCGCTCGTCGACAGGACCACAGCGCGGCCATCTGGTCGATCCTGATGTTCGATGCGTTCTTGAGGAATCTCCACGACGTACCCGGGTCAGCGTCGCGCGACCCTGCCCAAGTGGGAAGCAGCTGACATGTTCTTTCGTCTACGTCGTCGTTTGAAGGTCGGTCGGTACAACCGTGCGGTGCGCGACATCGTCCGCACTCCCCCGATAGAGATCACGCCAGGATCAGGTCCGCTCGTCGTCACCCAGGTGTGCCAGATGGACCTGTACATGTACCTGGTTGCGATCAAGTCATTCGCGCGCCAGGTGACGCCCTCCGGCGTTTGCGTGGTGAACGACGGCTCGCTTTCGGGAGGAGACCAGGAGCTCTTGAAGGCGCACGTCCCCGGCATCGACATCGTTCGTGCGGCGGACGTGCCCAACCCGGTATGTCCGGCCGGAGGTTGCTGGGAGCGCCTCCTCACGATCGCCGATCGCGTCCCGGACGGATACGTTCTCCAGCTGGATAGCGACACCATCACGACCGGACCACTCGACGAGATCGCGGCCGCGGTCGAACAGAACGAGTGCTTCGTCCTCGGCACCGAGCTCGGCCCGGAGGTCCTCTCCGTTCCGCAGGCGGTCGAGGTCACGCGTGCCCACACCTGGACCGAACGCGAACGCCAGCATGTGCAGGTCGTGAGCGAACTCGCGTTCGAGCGGCTCTCCGACCCGGAGTCCCGCCGGTACGTGCGGGGCAACGCCGCCTTCACCGGCTTCGTGCAGGGCAGCATCTCCCGCGAGGACGTCGAGCGGTTTTCGGGAGAGATGACCGAGTTGGTCGGCGACAAATGGGACAGCTGGGGCTCCGAGCAGGTCGCGTCCAACTACACGGTCGCGAACGCCGGTCTCACGCGCGTGCTCACGCATCCGCGCTACTCCTACCATGGTCCGGGTCGCGACCTCGGGCAAGCCGCCTTCATTCACTTCATCGGGAGCTACCGATTCGACAACGGCACCTACGCGGCGATGTCACAGAAGGTCGCCGAACGACTGACTCGGGAAGCTGGTTCAGCGTGAGCTCGCCCGAGTTGTTGATTCCCCACACCCGCACGTCGCCATTGTCGTCGAGCGCGAGATTGTGACCCGAGCCGGCAGCGACGGCAGCTCTGAGGGGGAAGCCCGGGCACTCTCCGCAAGAACGTGTTGCCCGCGGTCTGCGATGCGGGGGCGGGGCCGAGCTCGCCGTAGGCGTTGATGGACCCGAACCCGTAGACGACCCCACTGCACTGCGCGAGGACATGGTTGCGGGCAGCGCATGCGGACACGGGCGGTAGCCCGGGCCCGAGGGTCGGGCGCGAAGCCACGTTCGTCGCGCCGATCCCGGCCGCGCTCCCCGTCATCCACAGGTTGCCGGCGGCGTCGCGCGCGAAGCTCCCGGACTGCGCCACGTCGATCTCGACCACGAACGCGGGTGCGATCACGGGCGAGAGGGCCGCGGGGCTGCCCGGGCCGAGGCCGAGCAGGCCGAACGGGGTTCGGTGGCGCACCCGGCCCCGCTCCGTCTCCCAGGACCCCTGGCCGACGTGACTGGCCCCCCTGGACCCCACGTCCACCCGAGCCCGGTCGAGTCGATGGCACCGCATGCACGGAAGACGCGCTGACCTTGGTCCACGGCCCTCCCACGGGCTCGGAAAAAGGCACGGTGCCGCCGATGACGCCGCTTCCGCACACGCTGCTGAAGTTCCCGCCCCAGGACAGGTTGCCGCCGCCAGCGGTGGGCCGGGCGAAGGCGCAGAGGCTTCCCGCGGAAACCCAGGGCGCCTGCGCTGGAGTCAGAACTGCGGCGCACAGGATGATCAACAGGGGCCGTCCGCGCGGCTGAGGCAGGGGACGGTCCGTTTTCGTGGAGGCCCAGCGCGGAGGGGCGAGGTCCGGGATACCGGATAGGATCCCGGGTCATGAAGCGCATCATGATCTACCCCGTCCTCGTTTCGCTCTTCGTCGTCGCCGGGTGCAGCGGCGGCGGCGGCACCGTGCTCGTGGCTGGGTTCGATCTGGGGGGGCCGGCGGCGCTCCCCGGTGGCGGGTACGACTACAACCTCACGATCCTCTTCACGAACGACATCCACGACCAGATCCTGCCCGTCGACGGGAAGAGCGGTGGGATGGCGCGGCACGCGACGTTGATGCGGCTGCTCCGCGAGCAAGCGGCGGCGCGCGGCGTCGGAGTGTTCGCGGCGAACGCGGGCGACTGCTTCGAGGGGACTCTCTTCTACGAACGGGACGGCGGCACCACGCTCTTCCAGCTTCTCGAGCTGATGGACTACGACGTCTTCCAGATCGGGAATCACGACCATGAGTTCGGGTCGGAGCGACTGTTCGACGTCATCCAGACCGCGTTTCCGAATCAAGATCAGGGCCTGCGTTTCATCTACGGCAACGTGAACCCGGCCGACATGTTCGCAGCGGGAACGGGTGCGTACACCGGCCAGGCGACCTTCATACCGGCCACGGTTGGAATGCCGGTACTCGATGCCTTCGAGAACGGGTTCATCGACCTGCAGGGGACGATTGACCCGGCGCTGTTCGATCCGCCGATGTCGAACAGCAAGCTCTTCAACCAGAACCTGTTCTTCGACATCAACGGCATTCGCATCGGCGTGTTCGGCGCCGATAACACCGAGAGCCTGTACACCGTCGTCGCTGGGGAGGGAGAGCTGCTGCCGAATCCGTCCGGCGTGGCCGAGAACCTGATCTTCTACGACCCGGTCTCATCCGGGTATGCGTCGGCGATGATCGACTACCTTGACGATCCCGATGGCGACCCGATGACGGACGACGGTGCGGACATCATCGTCGCGGTGACGCACGTTGGCGTCGTCGTCGACCAGGCGATCGCAACCGGAGCCGTGGGCGCGAACGGTCGCCGGATCGACGTCATCGTCGGCGGTCACGATCACTACCGGCTCAACACGGCGTTGACGATCGACCATGGCGGCAACCAACAGACCCACATCGTCCAGGCCGGCGAGAAGGGCGAGTTCCTCGGACGGATCGATCTCATGGTCGACCCGGCGACCAACAGCGTCGAACTGAAGAACGCGCAGGTTCTCCAGGTGACGTCGGACGTGGATGAAGATCCCGCCGCCGTGGCCTTGATCGACGCCGTCCTCGAGGCGCCCGGCGGCGTCAACCAGACCTATGGCGACCCGTTCACGACATCGATCGCGCAGAACGACTGGTTCCTGCCGGGTGGTGTCGCGTCGACATCGGCGTTGGGCAGTCTCGCCGCGGACGCGTGTCTCGCAGTGGGCAATCAGGCGCCGTGGAACCTCGGCCTCGACACGGTGGTCATCGGCAACTTCGTCTTCCGGTCCAACCTGTGTGCAGGTTCCGTGACCATCGCGGACGCGCACGCCGTCCTGCCGCTGCATTTTCTGGACGACACGGGGCTGACGAGTGACGAGATCGACTTCATCGATCTTCCGGGAGGGCTGCGCGAGGCGCTGAACCTGGAGAACTTCCCGTTCAACGCGCCGAACCTCACGAACATCACCGCGCTCGAGTACCTGCTCGAGGTCATCTACTCGATCGAAGACCTCATCGGGATCATCGGTCAGGTGTTCGGGCTCAACGTGGGGAGCGTGACCCAATACGTCGACGGCTTGCAATGGTCGGGTATCGAGTTCGTGGTCGACGAGTCGGGTCCCATCCTTCAGAAGATCGATGTGGCGTCGATTCTCGTGAACGGCGTTCCGCTCGTCGGCAACGAGAGCCAGCCCTACCGTCTCGGAATGAACTCGATCATCGCGCGGTTCGCGATCCCGTTCGTGCAGTTCCTCGTCACGATCGAGGATCCTCCCGGTTCCGGTGTGCTCGTTTCGTTCCCGACCTACGATCCGATGACCAACGCGTCGGGTCTCGTGCTGTGGGAGGCGTTGCGCGACCACCTGGCGACGCTCGGTCAAGTGACGGCGACGCAGGCGCGGGTGATCGGCAACCGTCCGCGGACCAAGGCACCCGACCTCACGTTCAATCCCATCGACATCGTGGTCACGCCGGCTCCCACCCCGGGGACGACGGTGACGGTGCAGTTGCCCATTCTCAACATTGGTGAGACCGGGGTGACCCAGGCGAGGGTCGACCTGAGCTACGACCCGACACCCGGGGTCATCACCGACAACCCGGACGGATTCACCGACGGCGTGACGGGGTATGCCTTCCCGGTCGCGAGCACTGCGACGACGGGGGCGATCGGCCCGTACATGAACGGGATCGCCGGGACGAAGACGATCAGTGTCTCGTTCCCGATTCCCGCGACCCTCACCCCGGGGACGTACCCGATCTTCCTGCGAATCCGGGACGTCGTATCCGTCGATCCAGCGCGCCCGGAGGCCGTGGAGGCCAACAACGGAGGGCAGGCGCTGGCCGGGACGATCACGATTCAGTGAGCCCCCGGAATACGGGAGTCCGATCGGTCGTCCCACCGGTCGTGAGCCACCCTCCAGGTCCTGCTATCGTCCGCACCATGAAACGCATGGTCGTTCTGACCGCCCTCGCGGCGGTCCTCGGCGGGTGTACCCACCGCGGGCTCGATCCGAGCCTGCGCAACGAGCAATGGACCCTCGTTCGCATGGAGCTCGACAAGACGCTGGTGAAGAACCGGGGCATCCTGCCCGTGTTCTACGCCCCGACCGGATCCGGAGCCGGCGTCCCGAAGGCCAAGGGCTCGATCCGGATCAATGACAACGGCCGGGTCGCGTGCTTCGTGTCGATCTTCGAGCCCGTGGTCGGGCTCGGCGGAACCACCTCGTACCTCAAGTACGACGCCGTCCGGTTCTTCGGTCGCCGCGAAGACAATGGACGACTCGTGGTGCAAGAGGATTCGAGTGCGGGCCACGCCCCGCTGGGGCGCACGACGACGCTTCACATCGAAGACGTCGGCGACGGAACGCTGAAAATCCACACGTCGTCGAACGGCGTCCGGCTGCCGTACGTCTACTTCTTCTACGAGGGATCGGCGGCATCCCCGCCCATTCACATCCCGTACGTCGATCGGTAGTCCTCCTTGCGCTTCGACCCGCCGCTCCGCACCGGCGTCCTCGAGCGTCGCTACAAGCGCTTCCTGGCCGACGTCCGACTGGATGACGGCGAGGAGTTCACGGCGCACGTTGCGAATACGGGGGCGATGCTCGGCTGCTGCGAACCGCTCAGTCGCATCGCGCTGTCCCATCACCAGGACTCCGGTCGCAAGCTGCCTTGGTCGTGGCAACTCATCGAGGTTGGTGACGCGTGGGTGTGTGTCAACACACTGCTGGCGAACCGCATCGTCGAGGAGGCGGTCCGATCGGGTCGCATCGGACCGCTTCGAGGTTATCCCGAGCTGCGCCGTGAAGTGGCCTATGGCGACCGGAGCCGGATCGACCTGCATCTCGACGGTCGGGACCGCCCGTGCTTCGTCGAGGTCAAGAACGTCACGCTGCGGGAAGGACGCCGCGCAGTGTTTCCCGACACGGTCTCGGAGCGAGGCACGCGTCACCTGAACGAACTGATCAAGGTCGCGGACCGTGGGGATCGCGCCGTGATGCTGTTCCTGGTCAACCGTGGCGACTGCGGGTCGTTCGCGCCCGCCGACGCACACGATCCGGTCTACGCGCGCACCTTGCGCGAGGCAGCCTCGCAGGGCGTCGAAGTGCTCGCGTACCGGACGCGGCCGACGCTCGAGGGCATCGACGTCGAGAAGAAGCTGCCCGTGCATCTCTGATCTTCGCGCGTCCGCGCTCCCGGGTAGGATCTCCGCCCATGTCTCCGGTGGATCATCGGCAACAGCGCTACGAGCAGACCTACATCATCCTCGCCGCGGTGTTCATCGCGTCGCTCGTCGCGTGCAACCTCATCTTCAGGAAGTTCTTCGTCCTGACGATCCCGGTGCCGTGGGGAGACGGGTCGTACGCGTTCGAGCAGTCGGTCGGCATCCTGGCGTATCCGGTCACGTTTCTCGTCACCGACATCCTGTCGGAGATCTACGGCCGACGGCGAGCAAACCAGGTCGTCACGGGGGGATTCTTCGCCAGTGCGTTCGTTCTGCTGCTGTTGTGGGTGTCCAACTCGACCACGAATACACCGTGGAGCACGCCCCCAAACGGCTGGCTCGACGAGAAGATGTTCGCGCACGTGTTCGGCCAGGCGTGGCAGCCCATCACCGCGTCGATGGCGGCCTACCTGACCGCTCAGTACCTGGACATCCGCTTCTTCCATTTCTGGCGACGCCTGACCGATGGGCGACATCTGTGGCTGCGCAACAACGCCAGCACGATTTGCTCTCAGGTCATCGACACCGGAGTCGTGCTCGCGCTTCTCGCGACCTTGCCGCAGGAAGGCGACAAGGGGCTCACGTGGGAGCAGTTCCCGTCACTCTTCATGAACGGTGTACTGTTCAAGGTCATGTTCGCCGCGTTCGACACCCCGGTCTTCTACCTCGCGGTGTACTGGTTCCGGCGCTGGTTCCCGGAGCAGGTGGACGCCGTGCACCGGGAGACGGCTACGTCCGGGAATCCGCGTTAGGATCGACGACGATGTTCGAGATTCGCCGAACCTACCGTTTCTGCGCGTCGCACGCCGTCCGCGATCCCGGGCTCTCGGACGACGAGAATCACCGCCGCTTCGGCGACGCCTCGCATCCGTCCGGCCACGGGCACAACTTTCGTCTGACGCTCGTCGTGGAGGGGCGTCCGGACCCGAAGACCCATCGCGTCGTGGATCTGCAGGCGCTCGACCGGATCGTGGAGGAGCAGGTCGTCGCGGTCTACGACCATCGAAACCTCAACGCGGACGTAGCGAGCCTCTCCGGACGGATTCCGACCCTCGAGATGGTCCTCACGGACGTGTGGACGCGACTCGCCGATCACGTGCCGGGCGGACGGCTGGCGTCCGTCTCCCTCCAGGTGGATGACTTTCTGTCGGGCAGCTATGCGGGCGGAAGCTGAGTCGTGCTCCTTGGCACCTCTTTCTCCTGATCTCCTACTGCGCAGCCAACCCAAGCCCGGTCGGGAAGGTGAGGCCGGAAGAAGAGGCGGCTCTTCGGAGCCTGCCGGGAGGCGATTTCGAACCAACGAGGTTCGTCCCGCAATGCCCCCCAGCCGGCCCCGAAGAACGGCTGCCCGCAAGAGCCGACAGAAGTGGCGCGGCCGCCGACCAGGAAGGAAGGCGGCCGCTGCGTTCTCGATGCGAACAAGTGGGTTAGGTGTCGTACAGAGCAGGTCTCGTGGACGTCTCATGCTCGACGGACGTCTTCGATTCCTGGTTCCTTTTGGCCCAAGGCCAGAAGGCGTTCTCGTGGGGACCCTCCGGATGGATCGGAGCGCGTTCTTTTCAATTGTTGACCGCCGTCCACGACCACCGTGGCCGACAGCCGGGTACCGAAAGGCCCCCACGAGGTGAGCATGCTTCTTATCGCCAACGCCGTGCCGGAACGCGGCGCACGCGGCGTGATTTCCTCAAGCGACCGTGTCACCGGGGCTTGTGTCGGAAGTGCGAAGGAGCACGAGCGCAAAGTCCCGCCGAATGAGCGGGGTCGCACCCCGAGCGAACTTGACTTGACACCCCCACCGGACGTCGTGCGATGAAACGCGGCCCGAGTTTCGTTTCATAAGAGCCAACTCGTGTCGCCGATCGCCGTATCCAAGAGGTTTGGGGCTACCATGTGGCGCCCAGACCCAACCCTTCGGAGCCAGCCCCCTCATGTCGCGCACCGCGTTCGTCATCTGCGCTCTCCTGTCTGCCGTGATCGTTGCCAGGCCCGATCCGGGGCAGACGCACGTCGTCTACAAGGTCACCGTGAAGGCGGACGGCCCACGTCACTACTTCTTCTCCGTCGAGGTCACGAACCCGAATCAGGACGAACTCGTGTTCATCGTCCCTCACTGGGCGCCGGGTGCGTATCGCGAGATCACGGTCGGTGCCCGGGGCGGCAAACCGTCCTGGGAGCAGCTCGAGGGGTTCCACGCAGCCGACGAGAAGGGCAAGAAGCGTCGCGTCAAGGCAGACGGCCAGAGGAGGTGGCGGGTCGATTCCAAGGGAGCGCGGAAGATCACTTTCTCCTACGCGAACACCGCTCCGGGGAGCCCGACCAACAACCGCAGCTATCTCGGGGCCAACTCGGGGCTCATCGATGGTCCGCGGAACTGGATGTACGTCGAGGGGAAGAAGGGGCTGCCCCTCCACGTCCACTTCGATCTTCCGGATGGCTGGGAGGTCGGTAGCGGGCTCGACCCTACTTTCGACCCGAAGGTGTTCACCGCGAAGGACTATGACCGGCTGGCCGACTGCCCCACGCTCGTGGGCAAGATGAAGTCGTGGACGTTTCTCGTCCGCGGCGTGCCGCACCGCGTCGTCGCGGATGCCGGGCGCCGGGAACCGCGAGTGCAGGAGAAGGAGTTTCTCGACACGGTCGAGCGCATCGTCCGCGTGTACGTCGACCTGTTCGACGACGTGCCCTACGACCACTACACGTTCATCTACACTCCGGGTGGCGGCGGACTCGAGCACCTGACCTCGACCACGATCGGCGGAGTGCAGCGTCTCACCGGCCGCGGCCTCATGGGCGTCACCGCGCACGAGTTCTTCCATACCTGGAACGTGAAACGTCTGCGCCCGAAGCGGCTCGGTCCGTTCGATTACACGGGACCGCAGCCCGTGAACGACCTCTGGATCGCCGAGGGCATCACTAGCTATTACACACCGCTCGGGTTGTGGCGCGCCGGCCTCTACCAGGACGAGGAGTTTCTGCAGCGGCAGGCCGGCGGCATCCGGAGCTGGGAAGGTAACCCGGCGCACCTCACGCAATCGCCGGAAGAGTCGTCACGCGCCGTGTGGACTGGCGGCACCCGCATCTCGTACTACCTGCAAGGCCAGGTGCTCGGGATGATGATCGATCTGCTGATCCGGGAGCGCAGCGACAATCGATGGTCGTTCGACGACGTCATGCGGTTGATGTACGCCAAGTACGGCGGGTACTACCGGTGGACGCCATCCAAGCCGGGTTATGAGAGCGGCGACTGGCCGCGCGAGATCAAGGAGCTGACGGGAGTCGACGTCAGCGAGTTCTGGGCGAGCCACATCCAGGAGTCGGTGCCCGTCGAGTGGAACAAGTACTTGAGGTCCGCCGGATGGGAGCTGGCGATCACCGACCGCCCGTTGCCGTCGTTGTCGTCGTTTCGCACCCGTCGTGACGGGCGTCTGCGCCGCCTCATCATCGCGGAGGGCGGCCCGGCACATGTCGCGGGCTTCCGTGACGGCGACATCCTGACGAAGGTCAACGGTCGAACGGTGAGTCGGTTCGGCGCCTCCCGCGCGTTCTCGCGACTCGAGATCGGATCCGAGTGGACGGCGGAGGTGCGTCGTGGCGAGGAGTCGGTGACTCTGAACGGCGTGCTCTCCGTCGCGAACGACTTCGGCGCGCTAACGCTCGCGCCCGCAGCGGGTGGCCTGAAGATCGGGGAGGTCCTGCGCGGGTCTTCGGTCTGGAATGGGGGCGTGCGTGACGACGACCTCCTGATCGCCGTCGATGGCAAGCCAACGCGGGGCGCGGGCGTCGAACTCGCCGACCTGCTCGGCAAGAAGGCCGGGGAGACCGTGACCCTGCGGGTCAAGCGCGGCGACGCGGAGCATGACTGCAAGATCACGACGGCGAACCGCAAGACCATCCGGGTCGGCCGAATGAAGATCCATGCCCAAATCACGGATCGCCAGCGCCGCATTCGTGACGGGATGAAGACGGGCAAGACGCAGCGTTGACCTCGGAACGACCGACTGCGCTGCTGCACGGGACGTCGAGCTGGCACGAGAAGTCGTGGGTCGGAGGGTTCTACCCCGAGGGCACGAGGCAGAAGGACTGGCTCTCGTACTACGCGACGCAGTTCGGGACCGTCGAGGTCGACTCCACCTACTACGGGGTCCCGCGTGCGACGACCGTGGACGGTTGGTTGAATCGAACGCCGGACGGTTTCGTCATGTGCGCCAAGTTCCCACGGGGCATCGTCCACGCGGGGGAAGGACCGCGCCCCGACCAGGACGCGCTCCTGGTCCCCGACCGGGTCGGGGGC
This sequence comes from Planctomycetota bacterium, assembly GCA_002687715.1. Taxonomy (GTDB): domain Bacteria; phylum Planctomycetota. The sequence goes on from NZBC01000156.1 coordinate 15,565, forward strand.
GAGCTCGACGAGTTCCTCACCGTCATGCGGCGACTCGGTGACCGCTGTGGTCCGCTCGTCCTTCAGTTTCCCCACTTTTCCCGGACAGTGTTCGAGGATCTGGACGCGTTCCTTCCCCGGCTCGATTCATTCGTCGCGTCGCTTCCGGACGACTTCCGGTACGCGGTCGAGATTCGCAACCGGGCCTGGATGACGTCGCCGCTCCTCGATGTGCTCCGGCGGCATCGCGTCGCGCTGGTGTGGACCGAGATCGTCAACATGCCGCACCCGGCTGAGCTCGCCGCGTCGCTCGACCTCGTCACCACCGACTTCATCTACGCGCGCCTCATCGGCGACCGGCGCGCGCTGGACGCAAAGACGGATCGCTTCGATCGCGTCGTCATGGACCGCGGCGCGAACCTCCGCCGCTGGGCGCAGGTGCTCAAGGACACCTTGCCTCGCATTCCCACTGCGTACGTGTACGCGAACAACCACTACGCTGGACATGCGCCGGAGACGATCAGGACCCTCATCCGGATGCTCCGAGAGGAAGAGGACGCTTGAACTGCTAAAGTGCCGCCGATGCTGCGAGACAAACTCGTCGAGTTCGACCCCACGACCGGACGGGTGGCGAATCCGCCGATCCAGGTGTTCCTGGAGTCGACGTCCCGGTGCAACCTCGCCTGTGTCCATTGCTTCACTGATTTCGGGGTCGACCCTTCGCCCGGCCACGACATGCCGATGGAAGTGGTGCGGAAGCTCGAACCGTTCATTCGTACGGCACGGTTCGTGAACCTGAACGGTGTGGGCGAGCCGCTGCTCGCGGCGAACTTCGACGAGATCGTCGAGTTCTGCGGGGAGGGTGCCGAGCTCGCGTTCAACACCAACGCGCTCCTGCTCTCCGACGAGAGGTGTGATCGCCTCGTCGAGCTCGGTCTCGGCAGCATCACCATCTCCGTCGACGGTTGGGAAACCCACCGGGCGGTTCGCGGTGTTCCGTACGAACGGGTGCGCGAACGCTTGATGCGGCTGACCGAGTCCCGGGCGCGCGCGGGCAAGGAGCGGCCGCACGTCGCGCTGGCCTACACGCTCATGAAGCGCAACGTGCAGGAGTTGCCCCGCGTCCTCGAAGACCTGCTCCCTGCGGGTGCGCTGCATTCCGTGGCCGTCCAGCCGCTGGTCGTGTTCTACGAAGGCATGCGCGATCAGAATATCTACCTCGCGCACGACGTCGAACCCGTGATCCGTCGCGCGCAGGAGATCGCCACGGAGAACGGCGTTGCATTCACCGTCTTCCGCTCGTCGTTCAAGGAAGACGAACGCAATCTCGACGAGGAGCCGAAGGACGACGGTCCGAAAGCCCACCTCGGTTCCTACTCCGAAACCTACGGCTGCGTCGATCCGTTCTTCCAGCTCCACATCCGCTCGACCGGCGACGTCGTCGCGTGTTGCTACGGACTCGAGCCCGGCCTCAACGTCCTGAACACCCCGCTGGATGAGATCTGGAACGGCCCCGAGTACCGCGACCTCCGGCAGCGCCTCCATGCGAAGCGATTCGAAGGCCGTTGCGAGAACTGCCCTCTGATCTTCGGCTCCAAGGAGAACCAGGAGGATTCCCTTCGACCGGGACATCATCACTCGCAGGAGGCGCGGTTCCTGGACCTCTAGTCAGGGGATCTCGGTGGCTTCTTGTGGGTTCCCGATAGAAAGCCACCGATCCGGAGAAGCCAGGCTATCGTTCGATGACGTCGATCAGGCGGATCGGGCGCACGCCCATCCGTGGGGTCTTGTAGTCCGGCGTGTACCACCGTCGCGTGCTGACCCGCGAGGCCTCATGGGTGTTGGCGTAGCAGCCGCCGCGCGCGGCCTTGAAGCTTCGGCTGCCGAAGATGCGGAGGCCGTCGCCCTTGCGTGCGGGGATCGCGGCGAGCGTTGCGTGCGGGTCAAGGCAGAGTTCGGAGACATTGCCGAGCGTCTCGTGGAGGCCGAATGGGTTGGGCTCGTAGGTGCCGGCGGGCGCGTGGTCGAAGTAGCCGTCGTCGAGCCAGGTCTGACATTGCCACTCATGCGCCCCGGGGAACCTGGCGACGAAGGCGTCCGCGATGTTGATCTTCCGTCGGAGCGACTCCTTCGCCGCGCCGCTCCACCATGGTGTGTGGGTGCCGCCGCGGACGGCATACTCCCACTGGGCCTCGGTCGGCAGCTCGAGTCGGAGACGGATCAGTGCTTTGCGCGCCTCCATCCAAGACATGTTCTCGACGGGATTGCGTAGCGTCTTCATGTCGCCGCCCTGGGTGGGGCGCCCGGCGGGAGATCCGCTGGGATTGCTCTTCTCGACCGTGAGCCACTGGCCCTGCGTCAGCTCGAACTTGGAGATGAAGAAAGGATCGAGCTGGACTTGTTGCGGCGGTCCTTCGCCCCGCTGGGCGAGCGGATCGACGAACGGCGTACCTTCGGGGTGGTTGGCGTCGGGGGGCTGGGCGCCCACGGTAACGTTGCCACCCGGGAGGAGGACGAGGATGAGCGCGATATCCTCGGTGAGGATGAGCTCGCCAATGGTCCCTTGGCGAACGGGGACCGCGCCCGTCTGCAGGACGGCGAACTCCTCGAGATTCGAGGCAGGATCGCGACCGATGGGGACGAGTCCGCGCTGGGGAGCGAGATCGAGTCCGCCGAACCGTGGGTCATCACCCAACGCGATCCGTACGCGATCCCACTGCTCGCGATGCGCATCGATGGTGCGCCGGTCGACATCCCGCGCAAAGTCGCGGCGCGCTGCGATGCGGGCATAGAGCGGCTCGAGGTCTGGAATGCGCTCGACGAGTACGGAGAGCAGCCGGTGATACCGCTGGTCCCGCGGATCTTCGAAGCTCCATGTCGAGCGTCGGGACAGCTCGAGGATGAGTTCGTCGATACGTTCGTCCAGCATATCGATGGCGCGTTCACGATGCCGCTCGGACGCGAAGCTCTCGGCCGCGTCTCGGTTGCGACGAAGGAATCGCAGGCGTGCACGAGTCGCCGCCTCGGCGCGAAGTTCGGTATCCGTGTCGGTCGCGTCCGGTGCGAGTGCGTGTGCTTCGAGCCGCTTCTTCCAAGCCTGGTATCGGGGGAGAGACTTGAGCAGCGCACTTGCCTGGGCGAGCCAGACCTCGAAGCCGTCACTGCCGACGAGGCGTTCAGGGGTCGCGGGCCACAGCTGGTCCTCCCGCTGAATGAGGTCGTCGATGCGCAAGCCCGCAAGGACGAGGGTGCGCTCCTCCTGTTCGATGCGGGCGAAGTTCATCGCGGTACGCTCGGAGTCGAGCGCACGTCGGGTACGGGCGAGCAGCGTGCTGGCGATGATGAGACCGGTGACCAGGCTGACGAACAGGCAGATCACCGTCGCGGCGATCGCGGGCTTGCGGCGCGTCCATCGGCGGAACCTGAGGATCGGTCCCGCGGGTCGCGCGCGGATCGGCTTCCATTCGCGGACGCGCTTCAGCTCGTCCGCCAACTCGAGCGCACTCGCGTAACGGCGAGAGCGGTCCTTCTCGAGCGCCATCTGCACGACGATCGCGAGGTCCTTGGGGATGTCGGAGTTGAGGCGGCGCGGGTCGATCGGTTCCTGTTCGAGGATGGCCGCGCGAATACTCTCGTGCGTCGTACCCGGGAACGGGCGTTCGAGAGTGAGGCACTCGTAGAGGACGACGCCAAGCGACCACACGTCGGTGCGGACGTCGAGGCGTTCCTTCGCGCGCACCTGCTCCGTCGATATGTAGGGGAGCGTTCCGAGGAACTGACCGGGCTCGGTCAGTGTGATCATCAGGCCGTCCTGAACCTGGGCGAGCCCGAAGTCCAGGATCACGGGTTCGCCGTCCTCCCTGACCATGATGTTGCCAGGCTTGATGTCGCGATGGACGATGCCTGCTTCGTGCGCTGCATGGAGCGCGCGCGCGGCGCCCTCCATGAGGACGATCATCTCCGACACGTTACTCGAGGTCTCGGTGCGTCGGCCACGCGCGAGCCGAATCGAGAGCGGTTCACCGTCGATGTACGGCATGACGATGAATGGGGTGTCGCCGTCGCGGTCCATCTCGAACACCGGGCAGATGCCGGGATGATCGAGCCGTGACGCGACCTCGGCCTCGCGTCTGAAGCGATCGAGGAGCGTCTCGTCTTCGTGCGCGCGCCAGCCGACCAGGACCTTGACCGCCACGCGCCGTGACAGACGGGTGTCCTCGCAGAGCCACACCTCACCCTGTCCGCCGCGACCGAGCTGCTCGATGACCTTGTAGGGTCCGATCGCTTCGGGTCGCGCGCGCGGAAAGAAGTGTGTGGCTTCAGACCGAGTCTTCCCCAGGACCCGGGTCTCGAGCATCCGCATGCTCCCGGCGATCTCCTCACGGATCGTCGGGAACAGAACCTGGTACTCCTCGATGGAGCGGTCATCGCCAGCTTCCTGGTCCTCGAACCAGAGCTTGAGAAACGCTTGCAGGTTGGATGACGACGAGGTGTCGGACGCCATGGGTGTTACCAGCGATGATACGCCGGGTGGCCGGGTTTGACCGCGACGAAGGTGCCGGTGAACGACGCGCACACCTTGCCGCTGGCCTCGAGGTGCCCCTCGATGACGACTTTGTCTTCTCCATTTTCGACCACCGTGGCGCTCAGCTGGATCGACACGTCCGTGGGGGTCGGCCGGCGTAGCTTCACGGTGTAGCTGGCCGTTACGGTGCACGGCGGGTGCGCCGCCTCGTCACGGCGCATGAGATGCAGCGCCGCGGCCCAATTGCAGTGGCAATCGAGCAGCGCGCCGACGATCCCGCCGTTGAGCATGCCCGGGTAGGCCTCGTGATGCGGCTCGGGGCGCCAGATGCACCGCAACACCTCTCCGTCGAGGTAGCTTTTTATTTGCAAGCCGTCGGGGTTCGCGGGCCCGCACCCGAAGCAGCGAAGTTGCGGGGCGAACTGGTCCTGGACGCTCGGCTGATCGGTCACTCGAGCTCCGTGATCCAGCGCTGGATCAGCTTGAGGCCGGCGGAATCCACCGTGCTCGGTCGGGTCGGAGGCATGCGCTTCTCTGCAGGGTCCGCCCCCGGATCCGGTGGTAGAGAGTGGATAGGCCCGGGCGAGGTCCACACCCACTTGCGCCGCCAACGACGACGTCAGGATCAGGAACGTGATCGCGCGCATCCGGGCATTCTAAGAGCCCGGACCGCGCGTGCCGAATCCGGCGGCTATCGGCGCCCGCCGCGACGCCCCGGCAACATCCGGAGCGCCCGCGCCCACGGGTGCGGACGTTTCTCGGTCACCTCCGGCCCCGACATGGGCTCCGCGGGTGTGGATCCAACCTGATCCCTGGAATCCGGCGCGACGGGGGTGGGCGGTGCATCTACCTGGCGTTCCCGGCCGTGGTCACCGGCCTCCCGCCAAAGGTGGAGATGTCTATCCAGCATGGGCGCTCCTGCAACGAGGATCCAAAAGCGATGCTGCGGGGGACGGGCGGACCGCGCGAAACGACGGTCGCCCGCCTGCTGTCTCCCAGCATATGCGCGGAGGCCACCGCGTTGGGAACCAATCCCGCAATCCGTAACGTGCGCGTCCGCCGGAGGACCGGATGATCATGCGGACCGCCGAGAAGAGCACCCCCGAATTCGACGCCCACCTGCAGTCCCGCGGGCTGGCCATGCTGGTGCGCCGCCGCGCGACCGCGTTGCAGGTCAACGTCGGGAAGCTGTGTAATCAGGCGTGTCATCACTGTCATGTGGCCGCAGGGCCGAAGCGGACCGAGATCATGGAGGAGGCGACGGCGGAGCGCTTGCTGGAGGTACTCGAGCGGTCACCGGACGTGGGGTTGGTGGACATCACCGGCGGAGCGCCGGAACTGAATCCGTGGTTTCGGCGGATCACCTCCCGCAGCCGGGAACTCGGGCGGGCGGTGTCGCTCCGCTCCAACCTGACCGTGCTGGTGATGGCGAGGCATGAAGACGAGATCGGGTTCCTCGCGGAGAATCGGGTGAAGGTGATCGCCTCGTTGCCTTGCTACACCGCCGAGAACGTGGATCAGCAGCGCGGCTCGGGAGTGTTCGCGGACAGCATCGAAGCGCTCCGACGCCTCAACGCAGTGGGTTACGGGATCGAGGGATCCGGGCTCGACCTGGACCTCGTGTACAACCCCCTCGGGGCGTTCCTGCCGCCCGCGCAGGACGGTCTGGAGGCCGCGTATCACGAGAGGTTGTTCGACGACTTCGGCGTCTCGTTCAACCGGCTCTATGCGATCACGAACATGCCGATCAAGCGCTTCTCCGAAATGCTCGCGCGAGAGGGCAAGAAGGAGGCCTACATGAGCCTCCTCGTCGATCACTTCAACGATGCGGCCGCGTCGGAAGTGATGTGCCGCGACCTCGTCAGCATGAGCTGGGACGGGCGCCTGTTCGACTGCGACTTCAACCAGATGCTGAAGATGCCGCTCGAACGCTCGGCCTCGATCTTCGACGTCGATAGCCTGGACGAACTCACGGGCGGCGCGATCCGCACTGCGTCCCACTGCTTCGGATGCACGGCGGGATCGGGGTCGTCGTGCGGGGGAGCGCTGACCTAGAGGCGTCCGGGGCAGAGGGACAGGGAGGACCCAGGAACCCAGGGTTCAGAGCGGAGCTCTTCTCTGCTCCTGGGTCCTCCTCTCATCTCCACTCTCCTCCCACGCGTACGCGAACAGGCGCGGCGTCAAGAGTAGTTCTTGACGATGTCCGCGTAGGTCTTGAGCTTCGCGTCGCACGCGGCGAGGACCTCGTCGGCGGGGCGTCCGGTCATCAGTTCGAGCGCGCCGGGGACGTCGGTGGCGGGCCAGATGTGGAACGTGCCGGCTTCTATGGCGTCGCAGGTCTTGGAGTCGAGTTGGAGGTCGGCGACGTTCGCGGCGGGGAGCAGGACGCCCTGGGTGTCCTTCGCCCCGAGGATGCGGCTGGCGCGGAAGAAGCCCTGGGTCTTCTCGGTGACGCCCCCAACGGGTTGGACCTGGCCGCGCTGGTTGAGGGAGCCGGTGACGGCGACGTCTTGCCGCAGCGGGATCTCGGACAGGCTCGATAGCAGCGCGAGGAGTTCGGCCAGTGAGGCGGAGTCGCCATCGACGGTCGCGTAGGACTGCTCGAATGCGATGTTGGCCTGCAAGGACAGGGGCTTGTCCTGGGCGAAAGCCTTCGCGAGGTAACCCGACAACAGAAGCACACCCTTGTCGTGGATGCTGCCGGAGAGTTCGGCCTCGCGTTCGATGTTGACGACGCCGCGCCGACCTGTCGCGGACGTCGCGCTGATGCGGGCAGGGATTCCGAACTGCGTGTCGTCGAGGTCGTAGTACCCGAGGCCGTTCACCTGGCCGATCTGGTAGCCCGAGACGTCGAGGAGCACCTTGCCGTCGCGGAACATGTCGAGCATGCGACGTTCGACGAAGTCGTGGCGGCCAGCGCGGAGGTCGATCGCGGCGCGCTGGTCTTCGCCCTCGACTCGCTCCGCACCGCGCTTGGACGCGAGGTGCGCAGCCTCGCGCATGAGGTCGGCGAGCTCGGAGAACCTCGTCGTGAAGTACTCCTGGTGACCGGCGAGCCGCACGGATTCCTCCAGCAGGGTCTCCAGCGCGCCACGGTCGAACGCCGGCAGCTTCTCCTGGTCGATGATCCGTCGGAGGGCCGCGAGAAAACCGCGCACATTGGACTCGGTCCGCGGCATGTCCTCGTCGAACTCGGCCTTGATCTTGAAGATCATCGGGAAATCCGGGTCCATCGCGTGGAGGACGTCGTAGGTGTGGCGCTCGCCCACGAGCACGACTTTCACCTTGACCGGGATCGGGGCCGGCTTGAGCGCGGACTGTGGATTCTGGCCCTCCTGCTGCGGCGCGAGCTCGAGTTCGTTCTTGCGGAGCACCCGTTTCAGGTTCTCGTACACCCGTGGCTCGGCGAGAATGTCACGTGCGGAGATGACGAGGAAACCACCGTCGGCGCGAAGCAGGCTCCCCGGACGCAGGTCGAAGAAGGTCGGGAGGGGCGGGTCGCCGGCGGACTCGACCGTCCCGAACAGGTTGCGCCAGCTCGGCCATGCCTCCTCGACGATCGGGCACAAGCCGGAATCACCGGACGAGGACGCGGAATCCCACATCAGGTTCGACCGGACGAACCACAGGAACGCCTCCATGCTCGGGCCCTGGGGCGCAGCGCCCTGCTCGGCGGAGTGCTCGCGGAACATGTCCAGGTTGTCGAGCAGCTCCTCCTTCATGCCTTTGTGCCAGCGCGTGACGTTCTGGTCATGCTTGGCGAACCCGTCCAGCTCGAGGAAGAGGGGCGCGATGCCCTCGGAGACGTGGCGCTGCTCCGAATCGTGGACGAGCTTCATGTACTTCACGCTCAACGCGCGGTGCTTCGTGACGAGTTGGTCGAGCTCGTTCTTGAACGCGGTCCGGGCGTCCCTGAGCGCCTGGAGTCCCTCGGTATCGAAGCCGGCGTCGCCTGGGTCGGCCTCGATCTGCTCCAGGGGCGTCGGTTCGCCCTGGACGATGGGATAGACGTCGGCGATCCGGATCGCGCCGCCGGCGGTCTCGGTCTTCATGACCATGAAACCAGCCGCTTCAACGCGTTTCTCGAATTCGTCGAACATCGTCGTGGTCAGACGCTCGTACTTGTCGAGGAGCCGTTTGCGGCTCTTCGCGATCACCTCGCTGCCGAGCAGGGCGGGCACGTCGTCACCGAGGGCGGTCCGTAGTTGGTCGACCGCGTGCTGGAACTCGCGGCCCATTCCGCGTGGGAGCGTGATGAGGATGGGGCGCTCCGGGGTCGTGAAATCGTGCACGAACGTGTGCGCGACGGAGTGCGTGCACCGCAGCCCGGCGTCGCGGATCGCCTGCCGGACCCCGACGAATCGGCCGGTTCCCTTCGTGCCGGCGAGGAACACGTTGTAGCCCGCGAAGTCCATCGACAGCCCGGTTCCGATCGCCGTCAGGGCCCCCTGCTGGCCGACCAGGGACGTCGCCGGTTCGAGATCGTCGGAGCTCGCGATGCCCCACTCCGCGAAGTCGGCGCGGAATCGAACGGCGGAGGCAGGCAGGGGTAGGGGTGCGTGTTCAGTCATGAAGAGCTCCGGGGCCGCGCATCCTACCTCGGCTCGAAGCGCTGCGAGCGATAGGATTCCCCTGTGCGGTTCACCAAGATGCACGGTGCTGGGAACGACTTCGTCCTCATCGACGGAGATCACGGGGGCATGCCCGCGGACGCGTCGCGGCTCGCGCGCCGCGTCTGTGCTCGTCGTGACGGTGTCGGTGCGGATGGGCTCGTCATCATGGAGCGCAAGGCCACGCCGGTCGATGTGGATGCGCGAATGGTCGTTTGGAACGCAGACGGGAGCCGGGCCGACATGTGCGGCAATGCCCTGCGCTGCGTCGCACGATGGCTCGTCGAGTTCGGCGGCTCCGATCGCGGTCCTGGTTTTCGGATCGCGACCGACAGCGGAGTGCAGAAGGCCACCATCACCGATGTGGCCGGCGAGACCTGGCGCGTGGCGACGACGGTGGGCGTGCCGGAGTTCGACCGCGCGACGATCCCGATGGTGGGGCCCAGCGGAGTCGTGGTCAACGAACCGTTCGAAGTGGACGGGCGCACGCTGACCATCACGGCGTTGCGGTTGGGAAACCCGCACTGCGTCGTGTGGACCGAAGACGTGGGGGCCGTGCCGGTCGACCGGCTCGGCCCGCTGATCGAGACCCATCCGGCTTTCCCCGCCCGCGTGAACGTCGAGTTCGTGCAGGTGATCGCGGCGGACCGAGTCCGACAGCGGACGTGGGAGCGGGGCTGCGGGGAGACCTCGGCGTGTGGTACGGGCGCGGCTGCCGTGTGCGTCGCCGGGGTGGTTGCAGACCGTACGCCGCGCGCGATCACCGTCGGGCTACGCGGCGGAGACCTCGACTTGAGCTGGCCGTCTGATGACGCCGAGGTCCGCCTGACGGGGCCGGCGCATTTCGTTCTCGAGGGGACACTGCCGTGGAGATGATCCAACCGCTGCTCGCGCTGATCTGTCTCTTGATGGGTTCGGAATCCGCACCCAGCGGGCCGGCCTGGGCCGGCTGGCTCGGGGTCGCGCTCTACTTGCTTCTGGGCTGGACCATCACGCGTGCGGGCGTCAACCGACACCTCGCGTCGGAGGGCGGCAAGTCTCCGTATCACCCACCCGTGCGCGTCGGAATCGTCCATCTGGCGCTATGGGTCGTGCTGACGTTCATGACGCCGTGGGGGCCGTGGATCATCGCGACGACGGGGGACGTCCCGTTCGTGTCGTTGCTCTGCGGGTTCCTGCCGTACGTTGCCCATCGTGTCATCCGCTGCTTCGCGGCCTGGCCCGCGGAGGCGGCGTCGTGGCGAACGTGGACCAAGCGCGAGTACGTCGTGTTCTCGGTGCGCGTGCTGGCGTTACCGGTCGTGCCGATCGTCGTCCTCCAGGGGCTGCGAGACGTGTTGCTGAACGTCGACGCGTTCGCTGTCTGGCTCTTTGCATACCCTGACGTCTTGCTGCCGATCTTGATGCTGACGCTCCTGGTCGTGGTGTTCTCGATCGCGCCCGTGCTCGTGCGGTGGATCCTCGGCGCCCGCCCACTGGAGGCGGGGCCGCTCCGCACGCGACTGGATGCGTACGGCGAAAGGTCCGGCTTCCGTCCGAGCAACATCCTCGTGTGGCGTACGGGCAACACCGTCACCAACGCGCTGTTCATCGGGATCATCCCGCTGCTGCGGTACGTCGTGCTCACCGACGCGCTCATGGCCCGTCTGACCGACGACCAGGTCGAGGCCGTGTATGCCCATGAGGCGGGTCACGGAATGCGTCGGCACACGCAGCTCTACGTCGTCATGGCGGCGGGGTTCCTTCTCGTCAACACGATGTTCATGACGGGGATCCCGGTGTTTGCACTCGAAGCGCTCGAGGGACTAGGGCAGGAGATGGCGGCCACCATCGTCCAGGTACTCGTGGTCGGGATGATGGTGCTGCTGCTCGCCGCGTTCCTGTTCATCGGCATCGGTTGGTTGTCGCGGCGGTTCGAGACCGAAGCCGACCTCTGGGCCGTGAGCACGCTGGACAAGCCGGAGAGCTTCGCGTCGGCGCTGGAAGCGGTCGGATTGCACCTCGGCATCCTTCGCACCGACCGGGGCGGCATGCGCCACTTCGGCATCGGGACCCGCATCGGGCTCATCAATCGCTATCGCTGCGAGCCCGAGTTTCGCGATGGTTTCGACCGGTTGCTCCGCCGCTGCCGGCTCGGTGTGCTCGGGCTGCTGGCCGTCGGCGCAATCGGACTCGCGTGCTATACCCCGGGTGCGCTTGCCGTCGGTCATGCGAGACTGGCGTATGTCCGCGGGAGAGATGCGGAGAACGATTCAGATCCTGTGACGGCGGCCACGTTGTTTACGAACGCGATCACCAAGGCTCGCTCGGCCGCGGTCGCCCACCCGGCCTTCGCGCGCCTGGCCAGTGAACAGGAGGCCGCGGCGTTGGCGAGTCTCGGGGACCTTCATCTGAAGACGGGGGAGTACGAGCAGGCGCGCGGAATCCTCGATCAGATGCGTGCGCGCGTCCGAGAGGGCGACGTCCTCGGCGAGTTCAACACCGACAACCTGACCGTCATTCTCGACGCGGTGATGGAGAAGCCGGACGTCGCAGCGATCCGGCACCTCATTCGCGAGCTGGATGCACTGGTTGCGAGCCGGGAGCCGGACCCCCGGTCCGTCGCGCTGACGTACTCCGATCTGTGGCTCGCGCTCCGCTCCGCGGGTGAGACCGATCGTCCCCGTGGCGCAGTTGACGCCTACTCGGCCGCGGCCCGCCTCCTGCGCGCGTGGTTCAAGAACCCGGACACTCCGCCCTCCGCCGATGCCCTGGATGCCGCACGACGCGATCTCGAACGCAATGTGTTCCGGCAAGTGCTGTTTGATCGAGCGGCGCCGGAGGCGCTGCGCGCGCTGGTGAGCGAATAGCCCCGGAAGACCAGGCCGGACCTGGAGGTCCGCGCTTCCGGGTCAGGCGCCCTGGGGCAGGGGACCGGAACCCAGCGGGGGAGGCTCGGTTTCGCCGCCCTGCACTGGCGGGGGACCGCCGGGCTCCCCTGGCGCAGGTGGCGGGCCGGGTTTGGTGGCTTTCGCGAGATCGGCGCGCAGCGGCGGGGGCGGGGTGACGGCGAACTCCTGGACGGCGGCCTCGAACTCTTCGAGGTTGAGGATCTCGTGCTCGATGAGATGGTCGGCGAGGCGGTCGATGAGGATGCGGTTGTCCGTGATGATCTCCCGGGCTTCGCGGTGACAGTTCTCGACGATCCCGCGAACGGAGCGGTCGATGTCGCCCGCGGTCTTTTCCGAGACGATCTCGTTGCTGTTCATGTCGCGGCCGAGGAACGGGCTGCCGGGAGAGCGTTCGTAGGTGATCGGGCCGAGGGCGTCGGTCATGCCCCAACGACACACGAGCGCGCGGGCGAGCTGCGTCGCTTTCTGCAGGTCGTCCTCTGCCCCGGTGGATTGATGGTCGAAGACGATCTCCTCGGCGCTGCGTCCACCCATGAAGACGCGGATGCGGGCGAGGAGCTCTTCCTTGGTGATGATGTACCGGTCTTCTTCCGGCAGGGTCAGGGTGTATCCGAGCGCGCCCTTGCCGCGCGGGATGATGCTGACCTTGTGGACCGGGTCGGCTTCCTTGGTGAATCGGGCGACCAGGGCGTGACCCAACTCGTGGAACGCCAGGATCTTCCTCTCGCGTTCGTTGATGATGCGACTGCGTCGCTCCGGACCGGCGACGACGCGTTCGACCGCTTCCTCGCATTCCTTGCGGCCGATGTCACTGCGGCGACGCCGGGCGGCCAGAAGCGCGGCCTCGTTCATGACGTTGGCGAGGTCGGCGCCCGAGAACCCGGGCGTCCGCTTCGCGATCTGCTCGAGGTCGACGTCAGCGGCGAGGGGCTTTCCGCGAGAGTGGATCTTCAGGACCGCAGTGCGGCCGTTGAGGTCCGGCGCGTCGAGCACGACCTGGCGGTCGAACCGGCCCGGACGCAGCAGCGCGGGGTCGAGGATGTCCGGGCGGTTCGTCGCCGCGATGACGATGACGCCCTTGCGGCCGTCGAATCCGTCCATCTCGACGAGGAGCTGGTTGAGGGTCTGCTCGCGCTCATCGTGCCCACCGCCGAGACCCGTGCCGCGGTGGCGACCGACGGCGTCGATCTCGTCGACGAAGACGATGCAGGGTGCCTTCTGCTTCGCGGTGCTGAAGAGATCGCGAACCCGCGCCGCGCCTACGCCGACGAACATCTCGACGAAGTCTGAACCGCTGATGGAGAAGAACGGGGCGGCGGCCTCGCCGGCGACAGCGCGTGCGAGCAGTGTCTTGCCGCAGCCGGGAGGACCCATAAGCAGGCAGCCCTTCGGGATCTTGCCGCCGAGGGACGTGAACCGCTCCGGCTCCTTCAAGAACTCGACGATCTCCGTGAGCTCCTCCTTGGCTTCGTCCGCGCCCGCGACGTCGGCGAACGTGACGCCGGTCTTGTCCTCGCCGACGACTTTCGCGCGCGAGCGTCCGAACGAGAGAACGTTCTCGCCCGACATCCGTGACGAGCGGAACATCATCATGAGGATGAAGACGAAGAACAGGAGCGGGAGGCCCCACAGCCACATGGTCGCCCAGTCGGTCGGACGATCGTGCGTCACCTTGACCCCGCGCGACTCGAGCAGCGCGACGAGAGTCGGGTCGGCGACCTTGTCACGTTCGACGTAGAACGGCAGGTAGCCATCCCACTTCTTGTCACCCTTGATCAGCCGCTTCACGTATTCTTCCGGCAAGCTGTCGTCGTCGGGCCTGGGGAGCATCTTCCCGACCATCTTCTCGGGTTGGATGATCAGCTCGTAGATGCCGGGCTTGGGGTCTTCGCCGGCCGGGTCGAGGATCTCGATCGTCGCCGTGTCGCGGACGTCGCCCGGCTTGAGCTCGCGGATGAGATCCGGATTCAGGATCGTCTGTTCGTTCAGGTAGCTCTTGAACGTCGTGTAGTCGATCTCGACCGCACTGCCGGACCCCCAGAGCGTGTTGAAGATGATCACGGCGCCGAGGACGAAGAGCAGGATCAGGAACGGATTCCGGGCGAAGAGTCCGCGCTTGGGCGCGGGCGAACCTCCGCCGGAGCCGCTCTGCTGAGGACCTCCTTCGGGGCCGCCTGGGCCTTTTGCATCGGACATGCCGGACTCCCTTCTCGTCGCACGCGTGCATGACGCGCGACGGGCATGCTAACACCCGGTCGGGCGCGGGCCATGACGCCGACAAAGCGTGCCGTCATCAGGGGTTTCGGCCGAAAGGGCACACTTCCTGACCCTGGAGTCAGGAAAACGCGACGGCCCGGACAGGCGGAGCCAGTGCGCCGGTTCGAGACGCGCGACCCGGGTTCGCGGGCACGATGCGGTGAGGTCGCGTCCCGCGCTCGGAACCCCTGCGACCCCGGGTCGGATCCGCTTCGTGTGACCGGGTCATTGCGGTCGTCGATTTCGGTGAGGGTGAGCCACGCCATCGACCGCGTGACCGGGAGGTCAAACGTCCTTCTCGAGGCGGCCTGACCCCGGCCGGATCACGGTCGAATGGGACGCTCCCTAGCGGGTCGGGAGAGCTCCGTTTGTCGCCACCTGGGGGATTCCGGAGAGCGGCGCGAACTTCCTTGGCGCGGGGCACTCAAGTCCTTGAAGAAAAAGGCCCTTACGTTAAGATTCGCCACGACGGCCAGGGTGCCTGGGCGCCGTCACGGACGGGTGTCGCAACCCCTTGTCCCACCGCGCCTAACAAGAGGGAAGAAGAGCCACCGCCCCGATGTCCGACTCCTCGTCCAGTGCCGCCCCGCCGCCAGGTGGACAGATCCGCGACCAGCTCCTCGATGAGGAGATGCGGACGTCCTATCTGACCTATGCGATGAGCGTGATCATCCAGCGCGCCCTGCCGGACGCGCGGGACGGTCTGAAGCCGTCACAGCGCCGCATTCTCGTCGCGATGAACGACCTGAATCTCGGCCCGCGAACGAAGTTCAGGAAGTGCGCGAAGATCGCCGGTGACACCACGGGCAACTACCACCCGCACGGTGACCAGGTCGTCTATCCGACGCTGGTGCGGCTCGCGCAGGACTTCAACATGCGCTACCCCCTGATCGACAAGCAGGGGAACTTCGGCGCCATCGACGGGTCGCCGCCCGCGGCCATGCGGTACACGGAAGCCCGGCTCGCCTTTCCGTCCGTCGACATGCTCGACGACCTGGACAAGCAGACGGTCGGCCTCGAGCGCAACTACGACGACACGCGCTCTGAACCGACCGTCCTGCCGGCGCGGTTCCCGAATCTGATCTGCAACGGGTCCCAGGGCATCGCGGTCGGAATGGCGACGTCGATCCCGCCGCACAACCTCACCGAGGTGTGCGATGCGCTGATCGCGCTCATCGGCGACCCCGACGTCTCCGTCCTCGACTTGATGGAGATCGTCAAAGGACCCGACTTCCCGACTGGTGGCATCATCTGCGGCCGCACCGGGGTCTACCGCGCGTACACGACCGGCCGTGGCCTCATCGTCGTCCGCGCGCGGACGGCGATCGAGCAGAAGGGGAGAGACCGCGAGCAGATCGTGGTCACGGAGCTCCCGTATCAGGTCAACCCGGTCACCATCTTCGAGAAGGTGAAGACCCTGATCTCCGACAAGGTGATCGAGGGCATCTCGTACGTGAACGACGAGACCGACCGCAAGGACGGCCTCCGACTCGTGTTCGAGATCAAGAAGGGCCACCAGGCGGACGTGGTCCTGAACCAGCTCTACCGGTACACCCCGCTCCAGAACACGTTCTCGATGATCATGCTCGCCCTCGACGGCGGGCGCCCGCGCACCTTCAACCTGAAGGAGATGCTGGCCGCGTTCAGGGATCACCGCGTCGACGTCATCCAGCGCCGGACCCGGTACCTGAAGCGCAAGGCCGAAGAGCGGCTGCACATCGTCGAAGGCCTGCTGATTGCGATCGCCAACATCGACGAAGTGATCAAGGTCATCCGCTCGTCACCGTCCACCGAGACGGCGAAGGAGCGCCTGATCGCGCAGTTCGTACTGAGCGCGCGCCAGGCCGACGCGATCCTCGCCATGCGTCTCGCGCGGCTCACGGGTCTCGAGGTCGAGAAGCTCGATCAGGAGAAGGTCGACCTGCAGGGCGCGATCGCGCGCTACGCGGAGATCCTCGGCGACGTCCGCGAAGTCCATCAGCTCGTCCTCGATGAGCTCGAGGATCTCAAGGTTCGCTATGGCGATGCCCGCCGCTCCGAGATCGGTGAGGACGAGCTGGGCATCGAGGACGAAGCCCTCATCCCCGAAGGGCGGATGCTCGTCACGCTGTCCCATCACGGCTACATCAAGCGGATGTCGCCCGACCTCTACCGTACGCAGGCGCGTGGCGGAAAAGGCATCACTGGTGCGGACACGAAGGAGGGCGACTTCATCGAGCGCCTGATCCTCGCGGACAACAAGGACTACTTCCTCTTCTTCACGACCTGGGGCCAGGTGCATTGGCTGAAGGTCTATCGCATCCCGGAGCTCGGGCGGAACAGCCAGGGCCGGTTCATCGAGAACCTGATCGGCATGCGCGACGAGAACGGGGAGAGCGGGCGCGGCAAGGAGAGGGTCGCGTCCATCATTCCAGTGAAGGAGTTCTCGCCCGACCACTATCTCGTGACGGTGTCCCGCAACGGCTACATCAAGAAGACCTCGCTGCAGGACTACAGCCGTCCGCGGTCCGGTGGGATCATCGGCGCTGGACTCAAGGAAGGCGACATCCTCGTCCGTGTCGTCCTCACCGACGGCACCAAGGACCTCATGGTGTCGACGTCACAGGGCCAGACCATGCGCTTCTCGGAGCAGGTCGTGCGAGGCATGGGCCGTGGAGCTGCTGGCGTCATCGCACTCAAGTTCAAGAAGCCCGGCGACCACGTGGTCGACATGGTCGTCGCCGAGGACGACGGGATGCTCCTGACCGTCTGCGCCAACGGGTACGGCATGCGCACGCGCATGTCGGACTACCCGACCAAGGGTCGTGGCGGCCTCGGCGTCGTCAACATCAAGGGCCTCGACCGCAACGGCGACGTCGTGCTCGTCCGCGCCCTGGAGGAAGGGGAGCACGTCATCCTCATGTCCGAGGGCGGGACGATCATGCGCACTCCCGCCGACGAGATCCGACTCGTCGGTCGTGGCAGCCAGGGCGTCCGCGTCATGCGGCTCAAGGCCGACGATCGCGTCGCGTCCGGGGTCGTGGTGCAACCGGAGGAGGAAGAGCTCGAAGGCGAGCTCGAAGGCGAGGTCGAGGCCGAAGCGGTCGAGACGGACACTCCGGACCCGCCCCCCGTCCAGCCTTGACGAGTAGCCTCGCGTCCACGGGAGAGCGCGAACCTCCAGAGCGTGTGAGGCAATCCGGTCCGCCGAGAACGCGAGTCTCCAGCACGTACGAAGCAACGCGCTCTGCCGGGAGCGCGGACCTCCAGGTCCGCTCTGGGTCCGGCTCCCGGCTTCGCGGTTTCCGTGATGCAGGCGCAGCCGGCAGAGGTGACGGTTGATCGATGACGCGTTTCCCTGAGAAGGCACTTCCGGGAGCTTCGGCTGACCCAGGAGCGCTACGTCGATCGGACGGTGTTCATGGTCTTCTCGGTCTTCGGACCTAGGTTCGCCATGCCGTCTTCCTCCATCCTCCGAGGCTGAGCCCGATCTCGGTGAACGTCAGGAAGGAGTACGCGAACAACCG
Organism: Planctomycetota bacterium; assembly: GCA_002687715.1. Classification (GTDB taxonomy): domain Bacteria; phylum Planctomycetota. Next base: position 33,332 of record NZBC01000156.1, read on the forward strand.
CTGCGACGACCGGGTCTGGGGCTTCAAGAAGCGTCGCAGCGACCCGGAGAATCCGAGGCGCCGGATGGTGTTCAGCGACTTTGCGTAATCGGAGAAGACGTCGCCGACGTTGCGCCCGACGTACCGTATCGTCGCGGTGGTGCCCACGGCCGTTCCCACGACGACGTTGCCCGTCCTCTCGAGCGCGCCTGTTGCGATGGCCGCCGTGGTCTGGAGGAGTGATCGGTTCGCGCCCGTCGCTGCGTTGCGCACGTCACTCACGAATCCCTCGAGGTCCGCCGTGTCGATGACCGTCCCCGTGACGCCGCCGACCTCGTCCTTCAGATTCAGGACGGTCTCTTTCATCTCGGACAACGTGATGGGCGGCATGTCGACGGTATCCGCCATACGCTCGCTCAATCGCGAGAGGCCCTCGAGCACGTCGTCGACGCTGTCGAGGCGGGAGCCCTCGCGCATCACGCCCGCGTCCTTCAGCTCCTGGCCGATCTCGCCGACGAACCCGGCGGCGCCCTTGCAGACGTCGGTCGCCGCGAGCAGTAGCCAGATCGGCGACGCATGCATCGTGAGTACCAGCAGGTTGTCGACCGCTCCTCCGACGCCGAGCCGAGCGGCAGTGCGGGTGTCCAGCTCGTCCTCGCCCTGAAACACCCCGGCCTGACCGACGTCGTCGACTAGCATCTTGATCTGCCGGCGGACCGTCGTCTTGTAGAACCGGCCCTCGCGGATCTGTCGCGGGAGGAGGAATGTCAGCACGAGAAGGCAGCTGCCGATGATCGATGCGATCCACCGGATGATCCGCTCCGGCAACGACAGCCCATAGGCGAGCAGATGATGCACGCGGCGAGGACGTCGCGGGGCTGCCGCCAAATCGGGACGCTCGAACTCGGGGAGCGTCGGGAACTCGGGCTGCTCCGGGTTGAGGTCGCCCTCCGGGTTGAGATTCCCTTCCTCCTTGGGGTCGACCATCAGTCCTCATTCACCGGTGAATCGGCGTTGGCGCGCGAGTGGCGATCGAACTCCTCGAGGAACGAGAGCGACTCCATCGATTCCATCCGATCGACATAGAGCCGGCCGTCGAGGTGATCGCACTCGTGTTGCACGACGGCCGCGGGGAACCCGCCGGTCGTCACCTCGAGCGGCTGGCCGACGCGGTCGAACCCGTGCAGCCGCACCTGCGAGGAGCGTGGCACGAGCCCCCGCAACCCGGGTACGGACAGGCAGCCCTCCCACACCATCTGTCGCGTGGTGTCGAGGGGTTCGACCTCCGGGTTGATGACGACCGTGAGCGGGAAGTCAGGGGCGTCCGGATAGCGCGGGTTGCCGGATATCTCCAGGAGCACGACCCGCTTCGACACGTGCACCTGGGGTGCGGCGAGACCGGCGCCGTCGTACTCCCGGCAGGTGTCGATCATGTCGTCGATCAGCCGCTGGATCGCGTCTGACCCGATCTCATCCGGTCCGACGGCGTCGGCGACCCGACGCAAGACCGGGTGACCCATACGAGCGACCTTGAGGATGGCCATGGTCACTCCGCCCGCGCGGTGAGTCGCCGCGCCAGCTCCTCGAATGCCGTGACGTGGTGGACGAACGCGTGGCTCGGTCCGTGTGCGATACGCTCCGCCGCGATCTGGAACGGATCGACACTCAGCCCGATCCGACCGACGTTGTGCAGCACCAGCCCCTCGTCGTCGTCGTCATCGCCGCCAGGGGTCCACTCCCCCCCCAGCAGCTCAGCGAGGATCGCGCCGAACGTCGCGCCGAGTCCGTGCGCCAGCCCTTCCGCTTCCGCGCTCCCGAGATCGTCGAACCAGCCTTCCGTGTCGGCCTCGTGCATGAGCAGGTCGAGGTTCTCGATTCCGTCGTGGGTCCGCTCGAACGTTAGCCCGAATCCGCCGTAGCGCACGGTGAGCCAGGCCTCGAGATCCTGGAGCATCTTCTCCTGCTCCGGGCCGATGGGGTCGAGGAACCTCGGCCCGTGGAACTCGAATCCGCCGATGGCGAACACCTCCCCGGGCTCGGGCCGGCGAGGGACGTCCGCGAGGACGGCGTCCCACGCCGCGTCGAACGACTGATCACGTGCGGCCAGGTCGGCGGTCTTGAAGAACCCGGTTTCGTCGTCGACGTCCAGGTCGGGCAGGACGTGCTCCTTCAGATTGGCCAGGAAGTCGCAGACCTCGGAGTGGACCTCGGGGCCTCCGAAGTGGGTCTTCACCATGACCTGGTCCAGAAGCTGGACGTCGTTCTGGCCCTCGTCCCAGACTTGGGCGTCCAGGAGATGCCCCGTGGTCTCCGAGAACAGCATCGGGATGGGTTCACATGCGAAGTGGGGGATCAGGGACAAACCCCGCAGGTGGGGCGTCTCCAGCACCTGCGACCCCAGGAATCCTCGCCGGGCGGAGAGCTCGAGCGGGCGGTGCCCCCACTCCATCTCCGTGGCGAAGGCCCGGGCTTGATCCAGCGCCTGCTGCCTCAGGGAAGCGCTCTCCTGGCGGCCTCGGAACGAGATGGTGACGCCCATGACACCAGGATACGCACCCGAAACGATCCCTCGAAGAGGTGCAGAACCACAACTGGCGCAGAAACCCGCCAGATCGGAGCAAAAGGGCCCCGGCCGTATCTCGTTGATACGAAGGAGATTGCGGCGGGGGATTCACAGCATACGGAGGGAACCCCAGATTCTTCCCGAATTCTTCGCCGTTTCTGGGCGCTCCCCTGACAAGAGGGAGTGGGAAAAAAGGTGTTATTAGGGCTCGTGGATAGCGCTGGGGCATTTCGGTGCCTCAGCGCTATCTCATTTTTCAGGGTTGTTCCTCTCCGGGACCCTGTTGCCGGCGCCGGTCCTCGGCTCCTCGACGGCCCGTTCGAACCCCTCGTCCTTGACAGCCGTTCGGACCCTTCGCAGACTCCTTCTCCCATTCTCCTGAGGGACTCGGAGGAACTCCGGATGGTTGTGCGTCGTAACCCGCTGTTTTCGTTCATTCTCGTGCTCGTCGCCCTCTCGGCGACCCTCTCCGCCCAGCAAGCCACGGTGATCGTGGGCAAGAACGGGACGGAGAAAGAGGAGCGCAACATCCGGATCACCAAGGACTCCTACACCGGGGTCACCGGGAAGCGCAGCTCTGCCTCCTTCTCCTGGAAGCCGGCGCAGGTCAAACGGATCGAGTGGCGAGTGGCGCCCGAGAACTACAAGAAGGGCATGAGCGCCTACCGGGACGGGGCCTACGAGAAGGCGGCCCAGCTCTTCACCGAGGTGCTGAAGAAGCCGGACAACTACCCCTGGCTGCCGGTGTACGGCAATTTTCATCTCGCCCGAAGCCTGGCTCGCATCGGCTACGCGCAGAACGCGCTGGACGCGTACGCCGCGGTGTTGAAAGCGGACAGCAAGCATCGCTTCGTCCCGGACGTCTATGCGGAGCGGGCGGACATCCTCCTCTCGCCGGCGGGGGGCCGGAACCTCGGTCTGGCGCGCGCGGAGTTCAAGAAGCTCGATGGCATCGCCAGGACCATCGACGGGAGGCTGAGCGACGATTCCTATCTCATCAAGTCCGAGCTCGGCGTCGCCCGCATCCTCATCGAGACCAAGAAGGCTCCCGAGGCCATCTCCATCCTCGATGGACTCGCGAAGCGGGCGCGGGGCCGCAAGGGCCTCCTGAACCTCATCTCCATGGTGAAGGGCCGCGCCCTCGTCAGTCTCGGACAGTTCAACAACGCCGAGAAGAGCTTCAAGGCGATCCTCGACGACAAGTCCATCACGAGCCCCGAAGTCATCGCCGGCGCGGCCAATGGCCTCGGTGATTGCGAGTTCGAGCAGGACAAGTTCGAGAAGGCGATGTGGACCTACTCGCGCACCTACGCGCTGTTTCACGACCGCGACGACCTGAAACGCCAGGTCGCGTGGGCCCTCTATCGTGGCGGCATGGCTTTCCGCCGTCAGGCCGGCAAGCTGCAGGGCGACGATCGCAAGAAGCTCTATCGCTACGGCACCAAGACCCTTCGCCGCGCGGCGAAGGAGTTCAAGGGCACGAATGGCGGGCGCAAGGCCGCTGAGACGCTGGGTCTCGCCACCGGCAAATGACGCCGTCCAGCTGATCGACTACGATCGCGCGCCATGACCTCGACGCCGCAGACGTCAGAAGACGCTGCGGCGTCTTCGCTTGGTCCTCCGCGGGATGGCCTGGTTCTTCGTGCGGCGCGTATGGTGATCCGCGCGTTGTTCGTCACCCTGACCACGCCCTTCTTCTGCGTGCGTTACCAGAACCGTCCGCCGCTGGACCACATGGGGCCGGTCATCCTCGCCCCGAATCACGTCTCGTACTTCGACCCGCCGGTCCTGCAAGCCGCGACCTGGACCCACGTGACGTTCCTGATGACGGAGAAGTACTACGACTTCCCCATCGCGCGGTGGATCTTCCGGATCTGGGGCGCGATTCCCGTCGCCGAGGATCGACCGGCCTCGCGCGCGATCAAGGGCGCCTTGCGGGCGCTGCGCGAGGGGCGTCACGTCGTGATCTTCCCCGAGGGCACAATCTCCGATGACGGGTTCCTCAACCCGGGTCAGGCCGGCATCGCGATGCTCATCGCCAAGGCAAGAGTCCCCATCATTCCCGTGTCGATCCTCGGCACCTGGGATGTCCTGCCGCGCGCTGGCCGGTGGCCGCGACGCCACACCGTCACTGTGAAGTTCGGCGAACCGATCATCCCGCCCGCCCGTCTCGGCAAGGCCGAACTCCCGGTGTTCGCGGAATCGGTAATGGACGCGATTGCTGAACTGGGTGCGCCGCGGCGACCGCAGCCGGTTGCGCCCTAGGAGAGCAGAAAAGGCGAAGGAGAACCCAGGAGCAGAGACAGATCTGATCTGGTCTTCTCCCTCTCTCCTCTGATCTCCGGCGGCTCCCCGGGGACCGCCTACTTCAGCTCGGAGATCATCTCGCCCAGGCGGCGGACGCCTTCGACGATGTCCGCCTCTGACGTGCAGTACGTGAGCCGGATGTGCCCCGGCGCGCCGAACGCATCGCCCGCGACCGTGGCGACGAGCTTCTCTTGGAGCAGGACCTTCGAGAAGACGTTGGCATCGTCGATGCGCGTTCCCTCGTACGTCTTGCCGAGGTGGGCGGCGATCGACGGGAAGATGTAGAACGCCCCCCGGGGTTCGGGGGTGACGACGCGGTCGAGCTTCGCCAGCTCGGCGATGATCAGCCGGCGGCGCTGATCGAGGCTCTCCTTACGGCCCGCCGGCGATGGATCGTCGAGCGCGGCGAGTGCGGCGTGCTGGGTGATGGACGGAGGGCTTCCGGCGATCTGGCTCTGGACGCGGGTCATCGCTTGGATGACGGGCGCGGGCGCGCCGGCAAACCCGATCCGCCACCCGGTCATGCTGTGGGACTTCGACAATCCGTTGATGATGAGAACGCGATCCTGGAGGTCGGGTGCGACGTCGAGGATGTTGGTGAACGGCTCGTCGGTGTAGATGAGGTGCTGGTAGATGTCGTCGGTGAGGACGAAGAGGTCGCGTTCGCGGACGACTTCGGCGATCGCTTCGAGGGTCTCGGCGGTGTAGACCGTGCCCGTCGGGTTGTTGGGACTGTTGAGCAGGAGGACGCGCGTTCGGTCGGTGAGGACTCCGCGCAGGCCTTCGACGGTGGGCTGGAAGTCCATCTCCGCCGACGTCGAGAAGTGGACCGGTGTACCGCCGGCGGCGCGGACCATCTCCGAGTAGGAGCTCCAGAACGGGGCGGGGTAGACGCACTCGTCGCCGTCGTTGAGCAACGCGTAGAAGGCGAGGTACAAGGCCGGCTTCGCGCCAGCGGTGATCATGACCTCGCTCGGTTCGTGGGGATAGCCGTCGTCCGTGAACCGTTTGGCGATGCCGGCGCGCAGCTCCGGGAGTCCGGCCGCCGCGGTGTACCGGCCGAGCCCTTTCCGGATGGCGTCGATACCGGCATCCTGGACGGGTTGGGGGGTCGGAAGGTCGGGTTCTCCGGCGCCAAAGGCGATGACGTGGTGACCCTCGCGCTTGAGCCGCGCGGCGATCGCGGACACCTCGAGCGTGATCGAGGACTGGATCGCACAGACCTTCCCACTGAGACGGTCTTCGGCTGGAGTGGACAAGGCGAAGTCTCGGAGGACGGGAGTGTCCGGACCGTATATGGGGAAGACGACCGTCGTTCCCTACGTCTGGAGTGGGCGGACATTAACAGATGGAATCGACGGTCGCCACGACCACCGGCCGGGTCGGAGCGCGCAACTATGTCCCCGTCGGACAGGGGGTTACCATTCGTGGGCAACCCCCGTTCGACCGCGGGGCAAGGAGTCGCGATTTGGGACGGAAGCAGACCAGCAGCAGTGAGAGGAAGGTCCGACCGAGAAGACGTTGGCGCCTTCGACTCGTCGTGGTCCTGCTCGGCCTGGTTCTGGGCGCCGCAGGCATCCTGTTTTGCTCGCGGGTCTACAACCCGTTCGGCGACAGCGTCGAGAGCCCGCTGGTGCTCATCCCGGACGACATGGACTTCGTCGTCTACGTGCCCGACTTCCCGACGTTCATGGGGGAGGTGCGCGAGCGGGACTTCGTCACCGCGCTCGACGGTCACCCCGGGTTCCAGGGCTTCCTGAAGACCAAAGGCGCCCGGGAGTCCGGGCTCGTCGACACGCTGCGCAAGGTGTTTCGTTCGCTCGATGACGCAGCGGGCCGGGTGCCGCTCGGGCTCGAGCTGATGGGGGACGTCTCGGGCACCGAGGTCATCGTCGCGGGGTACTTCCCCGAGAAGAAGGATGGTGAGCTGCGGTTCATGGCGGTGTTCCAGCCCGGGGCGTGGAAGACGATCGCCGGGGTGAACATCCTGCTCGACGAAACGCTGTGCGACTGGTTCGTCAGCGACGCCCTGGAGGCGGAAGGCATCGGCATCGAGCACCGCCGGGACCAGGTCAAGCTCGCGTTCCCCGACTGGAATCAGGACCTCTGGATCACCCGGATCGCCGACACCGTGCTCGTCAGCACGGAGGAGCGTCAGCTCGCACGCATCCACGGCGCCGTCCTCAAGGATGGGCTGCCCGAATCGCCTGCGCCCCGCTACTTCCCTCTGCAGAACGCCTCTGGTGACTTCCACGCGCAGGTGCTCGCGCGTCGCAGAAAAGCCGACACGTACCTGGAGCTCGAGAAGCAGCTCCTCGACTTGTGGGGGCCCGAAGACCTCGACCTGGTCGAAGCGACCCTTCCGCGGGTGGGTAGCGTGGACATGGTCGTCGAGCTCCACATCGGCAGCGGCATCGGGGTTGCGCTCTCGGGTGGGCTGGGAGATCAGAAGGAGGACGACGTTTCGGCCGTGCTCGAGCCGTTCACGAAGGACGACCTCGAGGAGGTCATGGACGGGTACCGGCGCTTTCTGCCCAAGGAGGTGTTCGGCATCCTGCACCTTCACGCGCCCCTCGGCCGGCTCACGCAACGGCTGTTTTCTCGCGAGGACATCTTCCCGTTCGAGGAGCAGAAGCTGCTCGACGACTACCTCGCGTCGACCCCGGTGTTCGGCAGCCGGGTGGCGTTCTTCGAAACCCTGTCGCGCCATAGCGAGTCGGCGACCAGCATCGTGTTCTTCACGCAGCCCCGCGAGATGTTCAGCGACCAGGCGAAGCCCGGGTACGCGGTGGTCGTTCGCGCGAAGGACATCGAGGGGCTCAAGCGCCTGCTGGCGCGTCTCCAGCGGGAGATCGTCCAGACGAACGGCGAGGGCCCGGTCACGCAGCTGTTTCACGAGACGAAGGGCGGAGTCGAGCTCTACAAGCCCGTGCTGCAAGCGAACGTGATCGATGACCCTCGGGTGACGATTCCCGGCCTCGCGATCGCTGACGGGCACCTGCTGATCTCGAACTTCTACCCGATGCTCAAGGTCCTCCCGGAGGTCCTGGCTGGAACTCATCCGTCGATGAAGGACCACGATGGGTTCCAGAGTGCGTTGTCGTACGCACCGGACGACCTCCTGCTCGCCGGGCTGCTGGACCACGATCGGCTGGAGCCCTACCTCGATCAGTCGGTGTCCGGCTGGGCACACCAACACTCGACCCCGACGAACGACGACTTCGAGCAGTGGATCATCGAAGGCCGCAATCTCGGCGTGAAGCAAGACATGAAACCCGGTCCGGAACTCGAGGGGTTCGCGGACCGATACCGGAACCGCAAGCACGAGGCGGCGATCCAGGTCGAGCTTCCGCGGCGCCGAGCGGAGGCCCGCCGGCACGTGGACTACTTTCGCGGGCTCCTCACCAGCACCGGGTTCTTCGTCGAGATCCAGGGCGGCGAGGTGAAGATCCAGCTTCGAATCGACCCGAAGCACCAAGGGCAGTAGGGGTTGCGGAGTCGTCGCGCCCGACGGCCCAACCCCTTTAAGGCCCGGCATCCGCGGCTATGATGTCCGTCCATCTCGGCCGAGGTGGCGGAATTGGCAGACGCGCTAGGTTGAGGGCCTAGTTCCCTTTTTTGGGAGTGAGGGTTCAAATCCCTCCCTCGGCACTGGGCTCCCTGTTCCCGGGGAGCCCCGTTTTGTTCAGGGTCAGGCGGGGCGGCGCCGGTGCTCAGAGCGACGCGTGCGATCCGTCGCAGAAGGGCCCGTTCTTCGACCGCTTGCAGCCGCACCACGCGACGGTCTTCTTCTCGTCGATGGTCACGACTTCGGGTCCGATGCCCGAGCCGGCGTGGGAGCCGTCGCAGTACGGCTGGCTGGCGCTCTTGCCACACGCACACCAGGCCTTGGGTCCCGGCTCTTCGTCGACCATGTACGGCGTCTTCTGGGGGCACTCGGGATCGGACATGGGTTCTCCTCGGGTGGGTTCCGTGCCAAGGTTAGGAGCGCCGTGACCGAGCCGCAACCGGAGACGCGGACTGTGGACGACAACGCCCGACTAGCAGAAGAAGTGCGTCGCGTCCTCTGGCCGGCAGGGCTCGATGACGGGTTCGATCCCGTCTCCTCGTGGGCGGATCTCGGGCGGCTGCTCGAAGTGCTGGAGGGGCGTGGTTGCTACCTCATGACGAATTCGGTGAACGACCCCGAGCTGCGGCGCATGGCGTCGTTGCATCGCAGTACTCCCCACGGCTACCCTTGCGTCGGATCGTCGGAGTGGGGGACGTACGCAAGGCTCGGGGAGGCGGTGCTGCGAGCTGCGCACGAGGCGCTGCTCCATCCCCGAGTCGAGCAGGACTGACCCACTTGGAAGAGGGAGCGACGTGATGACCGAGCGGGATGGCATGACGTACGGCGAATCGGGCGTCGACACCGACCGGGCCGCCAGTGCGCTCAAGGGGCTCGCGGCGTGCATCGTCGAAACCCATCGGTTCCGTGACCACGCGGCGATCGGACGTCCAGTCCGCGGACTCGGTTACTACGCGAACGTCATCGACATGGGCGGCGGGCAGGGCCTCGCGGTCGCGGCCGACGGCGTCGGCACCAAGCTCCTCGTCGCCGAGCTTCTCGGCAAGTACGACACGGTCGGCATCGACTGCATCGCGATGAACGTCAACGATCTCATCTGCGTTGGCGCCGAACCGGTCGCGATGCTCGATTACATCGCCGTGGGCAAGGCCGACGACGCGATCCTCGCCCAGGTCGGCGCCGGTCTGCTCGAGGGCGCCCGTCAGTGCGAGATCACGATCCCCGGCGGCGAGCTCGCCCAGGTCAAGGAGATGCTCCGCGGCCACGGCAAGACCGAGGGCTTCGACCTCGTCGGCACTGCGATCGGCACGGTCGCTCTCGACAGTATCCTCTGGGGCCAGGACGTGGTCCCCGGCGACACCGTCGTCGGCCTCGCGTCGAGTGGCATCCACAGCAACGGGTTCACCCTCGCGCGCAAGGTCCTCGCCCCCAACCCCGACGACTTCCATCGCCACGACCAGGACTTCGGCCGCACCGTGGGTGAAGAGCTCCTCGAACCCACCGCACTCTACGTGGCCCTCGCCAAGGACCTCTTCAAGCAGAGCGTCCCCCTCCACGCGCTCTGCCACATCACCGGCGACGGCTACATGAACCTCACGCGTGTCGAAGCCCCCGTCGGCTTCGACCTCACCGACTTCCCCACGCCCCACGCCGTCTTCCAGACCATCCAGTCCCGCGGCCACATCACCACCGCCGAGATGTACACGGTCTTCAACATGGGCATCGGCCTCTGCGCCATCCTCCCCGACGACCACGCCGACCGCGTCATCGCCACCGCCGAGAAGCACGGCTACGCCGCGCGCCGCCTGGGAACGGTCACCGGCGACGCGGGGGTCGTCCGCATACCGCAGCACGGACTGACGAGCCGGGACGGGCACCTCGTCGCCGAATGACCCGCGGTGATTTCGAGCACGACGTTCGCCCGGGTGTCGGCATCGGAGCACTCGTTCTCGGAATGACCGAGGACGAGGTGCGTGCGATGGTCGGCGATCCGACCGCCGTCGACTCGGAGGACTTCGGGGACGGCATCATCGTCCGCACCTGGGGCTACGACGCCCAGCAGCTCTCGCTGAGTTTCAGCGAGGATGACGACTTCAGACTTGGGACCATTGCGAGCTCCTGCGAGTGGGCGACGCTCGGAGATTCGCGCATCGTGGGACTGGCGGAGGGTGAGCTTCGCGCAACGCAGTTCGGCGCACTTGGCCCTCCGGTCCTGGACGATGACTTCGAGGAAAGTTGGCGGAACTACGTGTGGGATGAACTCAACCTCTCGTGCTGGCTCTCGGACGGGGTGGTCACGTCGGTCACGGTGATGGTGTTGTTCGACGAGTCGGGCAATGTTCCGCAGTGGCCGGTGCGCGACGCTCCATGAAGGGACCACGTCTCCAGAGCGTGTGGCGCGATCTGTTCTGATGGGAGCGCGGACCTCCAGGTCCGCTCCGGATCCGGATCCGGCTTCGCCGCCGGAGCGGACCTGGAGGTCCGCGCTCCC
>NZBC01000157.1 GCA_002687715.1 Planctomycetota bacterium
ACCCTGGCCCCGTCCGCCGCCGCGATTGCGCCCGAAGCCTCCGACGATGGCCAGGGCGCGGAGAGTGTAGGTGCCGGGCGTGACGTTGTCGAAGGTGGCCGACGATGCGCCGGCGCGAACGGATTCGGTGTTGCCGCCGCTGAACAGCGTGCGCATTGCGGACCGGATGTCCGTCGGATCCGTGGGGATCTTGACCTCCGGGTCGGCGAGCGAGAGGCGGATGCCGCGCGTCACTCCCTCGAGTTCCGGCATGGGCTCGCTGAGCTTCACGGTGACCTTGATGCCCTTGTCGAGACGGATCTCGAGGGGGAAGGACGCGTTGCGCACCGTCTTGCTTGCGTAGTCACTCGCCGAGGCCGTGACGTGGACGACGGTGCCGACCTTGAGGACCTGGTCCGCCTGCCCCTGATCGTTCGTTCGGGTGCCACCGCGTCCACCACGGCCGCGGCCTCGACCGCCGCGGCCTCCGTTGTCAGCGGTACTCCGCGTGCCTCCCGGTTCGGCGTTGAAGCTGACCCGGGCCCGAGAGATGGGAGCACCTGCGGCATCGCGAACGGTCACGACCGCGCGGAAGAAGTCGCGACCGACGATGAGATCCTGGATCGCGCCCGGCTGGCCGACCTTGCCCTCGGGGACGATCAGGCCGGTGACCGTCACGTCCTTGACGCTGTTGACGCTGACTTCGAGCTCGTACGTTCCTGGGGCGAGCCTCGTCGCGCGGAACTCGCCATCGCTTCCGACGCGCATGCTCTGGCCGCGGCTCTCCGCGCTGTCCGACATCGAGCGGAGATGCAGGGAGATGCGCGCCTTGAGCGTCGGGTCGGCGAGGCGGACGGCCCCCGCGATTCCGCCCATCTCGCGGACGGTGAGAAGGAGGTCCTTGGCGCCCGGGACGAACGGGGCTGACTGACTCTTCGCGTCCCGCGCTTCCGCGACGACGGAATACTCCTTGCCGGACTGCGGGAAACCGAAGACGCGGAAGTTGCCGTCGGCGTCGGTGCGCGTCTCGGGACCGCTGCTACTACGACCAAACCCTCCGCGACCGCGGCCACGACCACCCCGTCCGCGCCCCCGCCCGCTTTCGTTGGCGGATTCTCCGGTCTGCACCCGGACGCGCGCCCCTTCGACGCCCTCACCGGCCGAGTCGAGGACACGACCGGCACAGATCACGGCGTAGTCCTGGAGTCGAACCTCGCCGAGGTTCCGTTTCTCACCCGGGTCGAGCGCCGCGAACCGGACCGTTGCGATCGGCGGCGACTCCTCTCCTCGGTCGCGTCCACGCCGCCCGAAATCGAAGCGGGCACTGCGGTCGGCGAGGTTGATCTCGATCGTTCCGGGCGTTCGCGGACGGGCCTCGACCGTCACCCGTCCGGCCGCATCCGTCGTGACTCGTGGAGAACGACTGCTACGGCGCTGGAGCGCGGCCATGATCCGGTCCGTCGGGCTCAGGTTGCGGTTCTCGGAGCGAATCTCCGCCGGTTCGTCGTCGAGCCGCACGCGCACCTGCAGCTCCACGTTCGAGACCGGAATCCCGCCTGGATCGAGGAGACTGAAGCTGACGTAGGGTCGCCGATCGCCGACGAGGACCTTCACGGTCTGGGTCCGCTCGCGGTTCAGCACGATGGTCGTCGTCTGGGAGATGCGGTTGTCGCTGCGGGTGGTGAAGTGGACCGTGGAGTTGGCCAGGAACCCGCCGAGCACGACGCGACCGTTGGTGACGACGCGGGAACCGGTGCGCGATTGGGTGATCCAGCTCGTGCCGCGGCCTCCCCATCCGCGCCCTCGCTCGCCGCGGTTTCCGCGGCCTTCGCCGCTGTCCGGCTGCGCTGGGTCTTCGACCCACCAGCTGAGGTTGACCGGTTCCTTGACGAGCTTGTCATCCGCGTCGAAGAGATCCACGACCACGGTGGTCGTAATCGGAATGCGGAGGGTGACCCAGGCGGCGCCCTCTTTCGGCATCGGCACGGTCTCGGTGATGCGGTCGCGACCCGGAAGCTGAGCATGGACGTCGAGCGTCTCAGCCTCGTAGAGGCGGTCGTTGCTGATGTCGAGCTCGATGACGGTCTTGCCGTCCGGCGTGCGGGTCCAGTGAGTGGTGCCAGAGCTGCTGCGTCCGCGTCCGCGTCCGCCGAATCCGCGACCGCCGTCGGCGTTGGCGGCGGATACGGAGACCTGGATGTGCGGCGCTGGTGCTCCGTCCGCATCGACGACGTCGACGTGGACGCGCTTCAGTGGCACGAGCTGCACGACGGCGGCCGCGCCGGCCGGCAGCGGGTGGAATTCTTCCTCCATCTCACCCTGCGTGAATTGCGTCACGCCGACGAGTCCGCCGCTCCTCGCGACGATCAGGAACCGCCTGCGCGGCAATGGCGAAAGCAGCGCGAACCCGTCGCCCGCTGACTTCACCTTTCGAAACACCTCGGGGGAGGAGTTGCCGCGGCCGAATCCTCCGAACCCGCCGCCTCGGCCCGGATCCAGCGAGAGCAGCTCGACGCGGGCGCCGGGGATCCGCCGTCCCCTGGGGCCGACGATGAGGGCGAAGCTCAGGCCCTCTTCTTCGAACGCCGCCTCGTTGGCGTAGTCGTACTGTTCGCTGAACTCGAGGGTGTCGATGGCTTCGTTGTCAACGGGCGGCGGATCGTCGGATTCGGCGACGACGTCGCGATCACTCGCGGGGGGAGCCCCCGGGAGCACGGGGTCCGGTACCGGCTCGTCCGCCAACAGCACGAACGCTCCGACGCCCACGAGGGCGAACGCGAGGAGGGCGAGGGCGACGTTCCGTGGTGACATGGATCGGGTATCCGTGGACCTGAGACGGCGGCGGCGGGTGGAGTATCCCCCGCCCTTCTCTCATTGAACGCCCTCGCCGGGCCTTTCTGTCAACGCGCGGCTGCGGAATTTTCGGTTTTGCGCCGGATTCCAGCGGGCGTCAGCCTCGCAAACTGCGGAAGCGCGGGCTTCCTTTCGCACCGCTGGAACGCGGCTCCGGCCGCAGGCTTCGGAACGCGACCTTGCGGATGCCGCCCGGCGCGGCGAGCCGCTTGCGGAACGCGATGAGACTCGGGCGCTGCGTGGGCTCCATGGCCGTGGACTCGGTCGCGAGCTCCATCAACCACGAGGCGGGTTGCCGGTCGTCCGTCACGGCCGCGGCGATGAGCAGATCGTCCAATGTGCGGCCCAGCCCGAAGACGTCGGATACGGGCGACGCGCGATGGAGGGAGACGACCTCCGGCGCGACGTACTCAGGCGTGCCGAAGGCGAGACTGAGATCCACGGCACCGCTATGGGACTGCAGGCGCACCAAACCGAAGTCGCCGAGCTTCGCACGTCCGTCGAGGACGTAGATATTCGACGGCTTCACGTCGAGGTGGAGCACTCCGTGGTCGTGGAGATACTGGACGGCGTCCGCCGTCTGCCGCAGCCACCGTAGGCCGTCCTTCAGGCCCAGCCGGCGTTGGGTCATGAGGGTCTTCAGGCTCTGATCTCCCGCGTACTCGAGCACGAGGTACGGGATGCTCTTCGTCTCACCCCGGTCCTCGATCGCGACCAGGTTCGGGTGACGCATGTCGGCGAGGGCGGCGAGGTTGCCCAGCTCCGAGTTGCGCCACGTCGTCGGGTTCACGTGATCGGGTGGACGAAGGAACTTGATCGCGTACGTGCGTCCGATGGCGGTCTTCTTCGCCTTGAACACGATTCCCTGCCCGCCGGAGCCGAGGATGCTCGAGATCTCGTATCCGGGCACGAGGCCGGGCTCACGGAAGCTCTGGGTGATGACGTCGAGCGGGTCAGTCATGTGACGCTCCGGGGAAGGATCTCCCGCGCCGGGCGGAAGAGGCCGTGGATCAGGACGCACGAGACGTCCCGGGTCGTGAGGCGCAGAGGGGCGGTTCAACCACTGCCGCGCCGCGCGCTGCTCTTGAGCGCACCGGCCGCGAGCGGGTGGCGGCGTTTCAACAACGGGCGATCGAAGACGAGCGCGCACCGGTCCGGTGAGACCGGATGGGGCAGCGGTTTGAGCTGAACGTCGCCTCGGTTCGCGACGAGTGCGTCCCACGCCACGACGGACAGGTCCTGTGCGTTCGTGGGCAGATCGATGACGACGGCTTCCGAGGGCACGTCCGGGCGCGCGGGCGCAGGCGAGCCGACCACCACGGGCAGGATCGCGATGGGAGCGCTGTCGCCTCCGCGGAACAACGCGACCTCGCGCCGCACGGGGTCGATGACGACGCCGGCCTGCCAGTGCCGAGGGAACGCGCGCTCCTGGGTCGCTCGGTCGGTTCCCGAGAAGAATGCGCCCAGGTCCGGGTGCGTGTGCCACCACCCGACGACGACGCGATCGGTGCCGTCGAGTCCGGCTTCGTGCGCTTGCAGATGAACGTCGCCCCACGCCTCGGCATCGAGGTCGACGTGCACGGCAGATCCGTGGGCGTTCCGGGCGTGGAAGGCGTGGGAGATCTGCATCCAGGCGAGGACGCCATCCTGGTGGGCCGTCCCGTAGAGGATGCCCACTTGTTCGCGCCGCAGGTTCGTGCGGGCCGCGGCCTTCATGTCGAGCCACGCCGACTCCTCGAACACGAGGAACGGGCCATGCTTCGCTTCCGGACCCGGGAGTGAGCCCAGGACCACGTGGCGTTGCGACAGCATCGATTGCAGCGCCCGCGTCTGCGGCTTCGAGTGGTCCTCGACGGTCTTGAAGACGAGGCTCACGGGGTGATCTCGCGGAAGCGGAGCCCGTCAGGATCCGACGGTTGCTGCGCATCGAGACGCGCCAGCGGAAAGAGGTCGGCGTTCTTCACGTAGGGATCGACTGCGTCCGCGTTGGCTGGCGACCGCGGGTTCGTGCATTCGGGGAGGCCGACCAGGATGTAGAGCAACCGCTCGATGAGGGTCCCCAGACCGTCACCGCCCCGCCACCAGCTCGCTTCGTCGGCGATTCCCCAGCACAGCCGACCGTTGGGGTAGATGTTCGGATGCAGGTGCTTCTCGGTGAACGTCACCTGCGGCGGTCGGAACGGGTACTCGCGGGGCAACGTGAGCCGCACCCGGTGCTCGTGACGAATGACGAACGGGCCGCGGCGCCCGCGGTCTTCGCGGAGCCGGCGTCCGCGCGCGAGCGCCTCCACGCCCGGCACCTTCAGGCTGACCAGGTACGTCGAGGGCGGCTGTCCTTCGCGTTCGAGGACGTCGACCCAGCGGCTCCAGCCCTTCTCGATGAAGGCCTGGAGGTCCTGCTCGTCGCTGATGAGGCGCTGGATGCGGATCCGGCTCATGGCGAGGTGGCTATCCGGCCACGAGGACCGGGAACAGCTCCAGCTCGTCGCCTCCCTGCACGCCCGCGGACCCCAGCGTCTCGCCGGGGGCGAGCTGGCGACCCGAACGGACGACGCGCAGCACGAAGTCGTGGTCGGCAGCGAGGCCCCACTTCTGGCGTAGGCCTTCGAGGATCTCCTCCGACCGATAGTCGGGGCCGACCTCGCAGGCGACTTTCTTGTCGCCCTGGGCCGTGCGAATGGTGATCTCCAGGTCGCTCATGCGACGGTCTCCTTCGGGGACGGACGCAGTCGCGCGGTATGCACGACATCGCCGTCGTAGATGATGATCTCGCCACCGTCGGGGACGCCGAGGCGGTGGAGTGGCAGGTCGAAGGCAGGGTGGTCGCCCGGGAGCGACGTGACGGTCTCGAACTCACCGGGCAGGGAATTGCACTCGCGGCACGGCCCGAGTGCGCCGCGCACGGGGACGAACGGTTCGCGGCCACCGCCCGGGCAACCGCAGTTCCACCGCACGACGAGGTCGAAGTCCAGGTGGATCTCGACGCGGTCACGATCGGCGCCCAGTGCGGACAAGACGTCGGCCGCCGTGCCCGCGTGGTCGATGTCTTCGAGACGCGTCGGCTCCTCGTCGTGAAGCTCGTGATCGGGGCAGCCGGGGTCGCGGGCGATCTCGAACCGGGTGAGCCGGTAGGGAGCGGTCTCGAGCAGCAGGCGCGTGCCGGCGGGCAACGCGCGGCTCTCCCATTCCGGCATCACGGAAGCGAGCGCTTCCTGGACGAGGAGAGCGCCGCCCAGCGACGCTGACACCGCCGTCGTCGGCAGCGTGCGCGGCGGGAGGTCCTGTGGCCGGCCGTGCTGGCAGGAGAACCGTTGCAACTCGCGAGCGCGGGCCCGGGAGGTCAGGGTGCAGCCATAGCAGGGCCCGTCACCGGGGACGTAATGGGTGACCTCGCACGCCGCGTCGCCGAGTCCACCGTTCCACCACGCGAGTCCGGCGCGCAGGCAGAGGCTGTTGACGCCCAGTCGAGCGTCAACGCTGTCGAGGCAGGCCAGCGCGAGGTCGTAGCTCTCGAGGCATCCGGGTCCGAGCTCGAGCCAGAGATCGCCGGTGACGGTCCTGGTGTCGAGCTTCGGGTAGATCTCTCGGGCGCGTTCGGCGGCGACGACCGCCTTGGGTCGACCCTCGTCGCCCGGCCGGAACAGGACTGACCGGGAGAGGTTGCTCGCTTCCACTCGGTCCAGGTCGACCAGTAGTGCATGACCGACGCCCACCAGGGCGAGGTTCTTCACGACCTCGTTGCCGAGCGCACCGATGCCGAACACTGCGACCCGCAAGCGGGCCAGCCGGTCCTGGTCCCAGCCGTCGATGAGAGCGTGCCGCGAGAAGCGGTCCTCCTGGGGTTCCAGGGCGCGGATCTTCATGGGCGTCCGGATCATGACGCCGTCCGGAACACGAGCGGTCGCAGACCCCGACTCTTCGCATCGTGGCTCGCGGGAACGACGGACTCGGGTGGGGGTGAGGACGCTGGATTCTCGACCCCGGGTACCGAGGGGCCTTCCGAGGCGACGGCGGCTGTCGACAGCGGGGGCGGGGTCGGAGCGAGCTTCGGGAGCACGGTGTAGACGTACGCGCTCACGGTGCCGCAGGATGGGCACTTGTCTCCGTAGTGGAGCCGCAGATCGGCGCGGATGTCCCGATGGAACGCCGCGCCGCACGCACCATGCTGGCCGAGACAGAGGAAGACGGGATCACCCGAATCCAGCGGTCGGCGGGTGAGCAGATCGAGCGTGCCCACGGCTTTGCGGGCGTGGTCATCGATGCGGTCGGTGGGGGAGAGCGGTGGAGCGCTCGGGGCGTCCGGATCTCCTGGGACATAGAACCGGACCCCACGCGCGGTTGCCGCCGGCTCGACGCGGAGATTCTTCACACCCGGCCACGCAGCGAGCGGGTCGGTTCGCGGTCCGGGACAAAAGAGCGCGGAGAGCCCGCGCCCGACGTACTCGAGCATGCCCATCGCGATCCGGACGAGGAAACTACCGATGGCGACCAGGGCGTAGGCGAAGAGGAACACCCCGATGCCGATGCCGATACCCGCCCGCGTGCCCGCGGCGAACGCTCCCCCCAGCGCGAGGATGAGGCCTACTCCCTCCACGCACGAGGCCAGTCGTTGTGACCATCGCTGCATGCAGCCGAACTCCCGTCCTACCTGATGAGGCATCGCACGAGGAGCTCGCTGGCAGAGTCGCGACCGCTCCTCCGTCAACCAGGATATCCCACCTCGCGACCCCGAGGCCAGATCCATCCTGATGCCCTCAACGCGCCGTCCACGTGGAAGATACGTGGGGTTGGTATACGGATGGGCAGGGGAATCTTCGCTGGAGAAGAGTGGTTTTCGTGGTGGGGTTTTCGGCTTCACCGCGCCGGGCTGCGCGGGAGCCCCTTCTCCGCGTCGGCGACGGCCAGGGCCACCATGCCCAGCGCCGCGGCGCCGAGCGCGAGCTCGCGCGGGTGGACGCGGTCGATCGTGTCCTTCGCGGAGTGGTGGACGTCGAAATAGCGGTGATCGGCCGGCCGGAGCCCCATGAGCGGGACCCCTGCAGGCCGGAGCGTCGAGATGTCGGCGCCGCCCCCTCCCTGGACGACCTGACCGAGGTCGTAGCGGCGGAGCAGGCCGGAGACGTGCTCGAGCGCGTCTACGAGCTTCTGGCCGCCGGACACTCCGAAGCTGCGCGGCGGCCCGGCCCCGGCGTCGGTCTCGATGGCGAGGACGTGGTTCTCGAGCTCGCTCGCGTGCTGCGCCGCGTAGGCCCGCCCGCCGCCGAGCCCGTTCTCCTCGTTCGCGTACAGCACGACCCGCACCGTCCGCCGTGGCTTGCGGCCCGACTTCAGGATCAGACGTGCGGCTTCCAGGCAATGGCTGACGCCCGCACCATCGTCCTGGGCGCCTTGCGCGAGGTCCCACCCGTCGAGGTGGGCGCCGATGAGGACGATCTCCTCGGGCTTCTCGCGACCGACGATGTCGCCGACCACGTTTGCTGATTTGACGGGCGGGAGCGTCGCGCAGTCTTGTCGGAACCGGACCGAGACCTCGCCGCCGTGCCGCGCGAGCAGGGCGGCCAGACGATTGGCCGCGACGACGCTGATCGCCGCGGTCGGGACCTTTTCGATTCCGTCGTCGTAGCGCATCGCCCCGGTATGTGGCGCATCATCAGGTGCGCTGGTCACGGAGCGGACGATCGCGGCGATCCCGCCGACCTTGGCGGCTTCGACGGCGCCGCTCGAACGCTGGTTGACCGCGCGGCTGTAGCCCATGAACGTGTTGCGAAGCGTGACGTCGAAAGGCCGATTGAAGAAGATGATCGCACCCTTTGCCTTCTCCCTTAAGGCGCGGAGCTGTCCGAAGGACTTGACCTCGATCACGCGGGCTTCTAGCCCGCCCTTTGGCGTGCCCACGCTGCCGCCGAGCGCGCACGCCGCGAGCACGTGCTCCGCGCCCCCGGCGGCCGCCCGGATGTCGCAGATCTCGCCACGGACCCAGCGTGGCACGGTGACCTCCTCGAGCCGGATGTTCTCCAACCCGAGCGTGGTCATCTCCTGGTGCGCCCACTCGACGGCCGCAGCTCCGCCGGGCGAACCGGAGAGGCGTTTGGGCGCGTGCTTGACCAGACGGGACAGGATCGCGTAGGACCCCTGGCTGCGGAGCGCTTCGTGGAGCATGTCGAGCGCGCGAACGCGGAGTGGCTTGGGTCCGGAGTCGGGCTGCGCGACGGTGGAGGCGGCTGCCGCCAGGAGAAAGACGCAGACGAGGGCGCTTCGGATCATGGGCGGCATTGTAGTTCGAAGTTCACGATGGAGGTCTTGATGTGATGGTACAATCGCCGCGCCGTTCTCCCTGACTCGGATGTCTCCTTCCCGGTCGTTGCCACCGTTCCTGATTCCCGTACTCACGGGGATTGTGTCCATCGCACTCTGCGGATGCGGAGAGGACACGCCGGCCGAATCCAGCTCGTCCGCTGGTTTCTTTCGCGAGGTCGCCGCCGCCCGCGGTCTGCACCTCGACGTCGACCGCGCTGACGTCGATGACTTCTTCATGCCCGAGAGCATGGCGGGTGGGGGCGCACTCTTCGACGCCGACGGCGACGGCGATCTCGACGTCTACCTGGTCAACGGGTGGTGGGACGGGGAGGCGGACGCGGAGAAGGGACGCAACCGTCTGTTCCTGCTGCAACCCGACGGCACCTACGAGGACGCGACCGACCGCTCCGGACTCGGTCACGGCGGCTATGGCATGGGGGTCGCGATCGGTGACTACGACAACGACGGCGATCTCGACGTCTTCGTCACCAACTATGGTCCGGACGTCTTGTTCCGCAATGACGGTGAGGGACGGTTCACTGACGTGACCGACGAGGCGGGAGTCGGGTGCAGCGCCTGGGGGGCTTCGGCCGGCTTCGTCGATTACGACGGCGACGGCGACCTCGATCTCTTCGTCACGTGCTATGTCGAGTACGACCCGCGCGTGAACCGGGGTGTGGATCTCGCCGGCCGTCCCGAGTACCCGGGGCCCGCGACGCTCAAGGGAGTGACGGACCGCCTGTACCGCAACGTCGGCGGCAAGCGCTTCGAGGACGACTCCGAGCGGGCGGGCATCGCCGGCAAGCGGGGCAAGGGTCTCGGGGTCGTGTTCCTCGACCTGAACGACGACGGGCTCATCGACATCTATGTCGCGAACGACCGTGAGGCCAACTTCGCCTGGATCAACCAGGCCGGCAGCAAGTTCGAGGATCGTGCGCTCCGGCTCGGTCTCGCGCACAACGAGATGAGCCAGCCGGAAGCGAGCATGGGGATCGCCGTCGGGGATGCGGACGGCAACGGGCACCTCGACCTGCTGCTGACTCACCTTGTCGCGGAGACCCACACGCTGTACGCGCAGACGAGCGCGGGGCGATGGCGCGACGTCACGTTCGAGCGTGGGTTGGCAGCGCCGACTCGCAACGACACTGGGTGGGGGACCGGCTTCGCCGACTTCGATCATGACGGTGACGAAGACCTCGTCGTCGTGAACGGACGGGTGATCCGCGCGCCGCCCCCAGCCGGCACGCCGTGCAACCCGCACTGGTCGGCCTATGCCGCGGGGGACAGCGTGTTCTGGAACGATGGAGGCGGCAAGTTCGAGCGCGCGGGTCGGGAAGGGGCGGCCTTCACTTCGGCTCCGGAGGTCGGTCGCGGACTGCTCGTGGGGGACGTCGATGCCGACGGGGATCTCGATCTGGTGGTCACGACGGCGAACGGTACGGTACGCCTGTTCCTGAACGACGTACCCAAGCACGGTCGGTGGATGAAGGTGCGCGCGATCGACCCGGCTCTGAAGAGGGACGCCCTGGGCGCGGTCGTCACGGTCGTCGCCGGAGGGCGGTCGCGGGTACGCCTGGTCTCCCACACCTGCGGGTATCTGACGTCCGGGGACGCTACTGTGCACGTCGGCCTCGGCGGCGTGACCCGTGTCGACGAGATTCGCGTGCGCTGGCCGGACGGTCGGCGAGAGATGTTCGGCCCTTTCGATCCTGACCGTCGCGTTGTGGTCCAGAGAGGAGCAGGGCGGGAGGTGCGGTGATGCTCGAGATCGAACGCGGTGGAGTCCAGACCCGGGTGTTGGTGGCGATACTGGTCGTAGTCGCAGGCGCGGCCGCGGCCGGTGTCTGGATCGCCAGCGGGGAGCCGGAGCCGCCGACGCTGCCGGACGTCGACCTTCAGGGTTCGCCCCGGCCCGTCGTAGCCCACATCGAGGCCGCGCAGCAGGCGGTTCGCGACGATCCCGAGTCGGCCGAGGTGTGGGGACGCCTCGGAGCGTCGCTGGAGGTCCACGGCTTCATCCTCGAGGCCGTGCCCTGCTACGACCGGGCGCACGTGCTGCAGCCCCGAAAGTGGAAGTGGCCCTACTTCCTCGGATACTGTCACCGCGGTGTCGATGTCGCGAAGGCCGTGGCTGCGTTCGCGACAGCCGTCAAGCTGAAGCAAGACCACGCGCCGCTCCGAGTGGTCTACGGTGACGCGCTGCTGCAGACGGACCAGGTGGCGGAGGCAGCAGGCCAGTATCAGACGGCGTCGGAACAGGACCCGCGCTGCGCTCCGGCCTGGAAGGGCCTCGGCGCCGTTGCGCTGCGTCGCAACGACCTCGAGAAAGCCGAGGAGTACCTGCGACGAGCGATCGGCATCGCCCCGAGCTATCGCGAGCCGCACCAGCTGCTGTCGCAGGTCCACCGCCGTAGGGGGAGCGAGGCCGACGCGGATCACGAGCTTGCCCAAGCGAAGTTGTGCGCGGACGAGATCCCGCTGCCTGATTCGGAGCGCGATGCGCTGGGGTGGTACGAGGGGCAGAGCCTCGAGTGGCGTTCGCGGCGCTCGAATCAGTACCGTAGGGCCGGGCAGCTCAAACAGGCAGAAAGCGAGTGGAGGGCCCTGCTGACCTTCGAACCGGATTCGAAGGACGCGCACCGCGAGCTGTCGGCGTTGCTGGTGCTGCAGGGGCGTATCGCCGAATCGAAGACCCACTACGACCGTGCGCGCGAGCTGGCGCCAGGCTCCATCGGACCGCTCGTGGCCTACGCCGAGGCGCACGCGCAGGCGGGCAAGAACGCCGAGGCGATCACGCTCTTCGAGGAGGTCCTCACGAAGACGCCCGACGCGATCTCCGCGCGGGTCAATCTCGGTGCGATCCTGTCGCGCACGGGCCAGCGAGATCGTGCGATCAACGAGCTGAACCGCATCTTCGAGAAGGACGCGGACAATGTCCCCGCGTTGTTCAACCTCGGCGCCGTGTATGCGGACGCGCTCAAGTGGAGCGAGGCCGCGGCGACGTTCGAGCGACTGGCCAAAGTCGTGCCCTCGCACCCGGAAGTCTGGGACCGCTGGTCGCTCGCGGTCGTTCGGGCGGGCCACCCGAGGCAGGCGATAGAGATTCTCGA
>NZBC01000158.1 GCA_002687715.1 Planctomycetota bacterium
CACGGGGACTGCCCCGCTCGCTTCGCCTTCCTTGCCAGCGCCGCTCTGGGCGCTTCGCTCGCCTCGGAGCCGATTGACTCACAGCCTCTGGAGGTTCGCGCTCCCGGGAAGAGCCGATTGCTTCACACGCTCTGGGGGTCCGCGCTCCCAGGACCTCGACTCCGCACCGTGGTGTGGAGCCGGAGATCAGCTCACCGGCTGTCGACCGACATAGTGGGACCGCGGCGAAATGAGCCGGTTGTCGGCGAGCTGTTCCAGGATGTGCGCCGTCCAGCCAGCCGTGCGGGCGGCAGCGAACACGCAGGGGAACAGCTCCTTCGGGATCCCGAGGAGATGGAGCGTCGGCGCCGAGTAGAAGTCGACGTTGGGGTGGAGATTCGGGCGCAGGTCGGTCATGACGGCGGCGATCGCGTGGGAGATCGCCAGCCAGGTCGCATCCCCCTTCCGCGCGGAGAGGGCGCGGCACAGGTCGTCCAGGATGCGTGCGCGCGGATCGATGACCTTGTACGCACGGTGGCCATAGCCCATGACCCGGCCCTGGTTGCCGAGCAGATCGTCCAGCCAACCGCGGACGGCGGCAGGCTCGCCGATGTCCTCGAGCATCTCCATGACGCGCTGGTTCGCTCCGCCGTGCAGCGGACCCTGGAGCGCAGCGAGCCCCGCGCAGAGCGCCGTGTGAAGATCGGTCTCCGTCGCGGCAGCCACGCGGGCCGCGAAGGTGGACGCGTTGAGTCCGTGCTCCGCGTGGAGCAGGAGGACCTGATCGAGGACCACGACGTCCTCCGGAACTGGGGGACGTCCGGTGAGTCCGAACAAGAGCCGCGCAGTGAGCGACTCCGAGAGATCGGGCGGGATCGGCTCACCCCGCCGCCGGCCGGCGACGGCAACCACCATCTCGGCGACCTGCGCGACGAGAGAGGTGGCGATCCCGATGCGGTCCGGGCCGTCCAGCGTGGACAGGTCCGGCGCCTCTGCGGCCACTGCTGAGATCGCCGTCCGCACCGCCGCGAGCGGCGACGTCTCACGCGGAAGCCGTGCGATGACGTCCCGCACGTAGGACGGGAGGGTCCGCGCGCTACGGAGCTCGGCTCGCAGCGCATCGCGTTCCGCCGGATCGGGCAACCGATCGTGCCACAGGAGGAAGCACACCTCGTCGAACGTGTTGGCCGCCGCCAGGTCACCAACCTCATGGCCGCAGTACACGAGCCGGCCCGCGGGTCCGTCGATCAGGGAAAGGCGAGTGTCGCAGACGACGACCCCCTCCAGCCCGGGGCGAGGTGCGCGTTCCTCCATGGCTCTGTCATATCACGACTCACGGACAGAACCTCACTGTACTTTACGGGGGACGACCGTCCCTCCGATGCCCTGCCTACAATGGACGACGAACATGGACTCAACCGCCGCCATCATCGTCATCGGGAACGAGATCCTCTCCGGCAAGGTCCGCGACGAGAACGGTCCGTTCCTCGTCACCGAGATGCGCGAGCTAGGGCTGCCCGTGTGCCGGATCCACGTGATTCCGGATGACGTTTCCGTCATTGCCGCCACCGTTCGCGACGCCGCGTCGCTCGCGACCTTCGTCTTCACGTGCGGCGGAGTGGGGCCGACCCTTGACGACGTCACGTTCGAAGGCGTCGCACGGGCGTTCGACGAACCCCTCGTCCGCCACCCGGAGCTCGCGCAGATCATCCGCGACCACCTCGGCGACGGGACGACCGAGAGCCATCTGAAAATGGCGGACGTCCCGAACTCGACCGAGCTCATCCGCGCCGAAGGACTCCCTTGGCCGGCGGCCCGCGTACGCAACGTGATGGTCTTCCCGGGGTCGCCGGAGTTGGTTCGGGTCAAGTGGCAAGCGCTGCGGGAGAGATTCCGGCAGATGCCGTTCGTGCTCCGCCGGGTGTTCACGACCCTCGACGAGGGACTGGTCGCCCCCCACCTCGACGCGATCGCCGCCGCTTGGCCCGAGGTGGATCTCGGTTCGTATCCGCTGTGGAAACCCACCGACTACTCGGTGCAAGTGACGCTGGAGGGAAAGGACGAGGCGCGCGTCGAAAGCGCGTTGAAAGACCTCCTCGACCGGCTCGACTCCACGACGATCGTTCGCGTGGAGTAGCCACACGGTTAGAATGCACCTCGAAGGTAATCGGGGAGCCATTGCATGAAGATCTTCATCGACTCGGCGGACATCGACCAGATCCAGGAAGCGTTCTCCTGGGGCATCGTGGACGGGATCACCACCAACCCATCGCTCATCAAGAAGTCATACGAGAAGGTGCAGGCGTCCGGAGAGAAGATCTCCATGCACGACTACATCTGCCGCATCCTCGAGAACGCCGAGGACACCCCCGTCAGCCTCGAGGTGATCGGACCGTCCGAGAAGGACATGACGGCCCAGGGACGTTTCCTCTACGAGACGTTCAACAGGATCGCCGGCAACGTGGTCGTGAAGATCCCGGTCAACCCGAACCTCCAACTGGGCGGCGACCACCGTTACGACGGTCTGAAATCGATCCGTTCCCTCGCGCAGTCCGGCATCCCGGTCAACTGCACCCTGATCTTCACGCCCGAACAGGCGTGGGCCGCCGCGAAGGCGGGCGCGGCGTACGTGTCGCCGTTCGCGGGCCGCATCGACGACATGCTGCGCAAACGCCTCGGCGGCGAGTTCAGCAAGACCGACTACTACCCGGCCGAGGGCAAGCGTGACGACGACGGTAATCTCGTCGCCGATGACAACGGCGTCTACTCCGGCGTGCACCTCGTCGAGCAGTGCGTCGACATCTTCCAGGCCTACGACCTCGACTGCGAGGTCCTCGCCGCGTCGCTGCGCAACCCGCGCCAGGTCCGTGAGTGCGCGCTCGTCGCGGCCGACGTCTCGACGATCCCGTTCGCCGTCATCCGCGACATGGTCGAGCATCCGAAGACGGTCGAAGGTATGAACGCCTTCTGCGCCGACGTCGTGCCCGAGTACCGCGACCTGCTCCCCTGACCGCGAGCGAGCCGTGGGCAACAAGTACGCCAAACCCGATCCTCTCGAACGGGCCCGCGACGGTGACGAAGACGCACTCGAACAGGTCCTCGGCGGGATCCTCGCGCCGCTCTTCGACCTCGCGCTGCACTACTGGCGGCAGCCGGTGCGCGCCGAGCTTGCGACCGTCGTCGGGCTGCAGGGCCTCGCCCGAGTCGTGCGCGACGGCGGGCCGCCTGATGGCGTGAGCCCGCTGGCGGTCGCGGTCGAGCACCTCTTCGCCTCGACCGAAAGACCACCCGCGCGAACATCCTCGCCTGACGATCTTCACCGCCGGCTCGGGGACCTCGAGGACGACCGCCGGCGGGCCGTCCTCGCCTTCTTGGCCTGCGATCTCGACGAGGCCGAGCTCATTCGCGCTCTCGGTCGCTCCAACGCCCGCGCCCTGCTCGACGTGGGCCTATCGGAGCTCGACGGGTCGGAGTCCGAGATCCGGCAGAGCCTCGACGAAGAGGCGGCGCGCACGGCCCTCCCGCCTGGCCTGGTAGATCGAGCTCTCTAGGGGGAAGGGGGGCGGAGGCCCGCCTGGAGGGGGCTCACAGGCGGTCCGGGAGGCTCCAAACCCGCGCAATCAGGAAGGATTTGCGCACTCCCGCCGTTCCTTCCGTAAATGGAAAGGACGACAACCGCCGATTAGTGAACCGAGAGGAGTCTCCCCCAAGCCGGGGGGGCGATCGTCGGGTGCAGGAGCAACTCTCCGATTTCATCGCGCAGCATGAATCGCGCATTGCCCCGTTCAACGACGGACTGGTCACGGTCCACCTTCGCGGAAGCCTCACACCAGGCGTCGAAGCCGGCAACGGGTGCGCAGACGGTTTGCGAAAGGTCCTTGCCGACCGGGACGCGTTCAGCCGCATCCGAACCTACTCCCACGCTCCGACCATCCAGGACCCACTGCTGAAGCGGCAGGCTGACGTCCTCTACCGCCTCTATCTGGGATTCCAGGTCGAGCCGCGGCTGGAAGACGACCTCGCCCGCGTGACCGAAGAATTGCGGACTTCGATCCTGGGCTTCCGGTGCGATCTCGGCGCGGGCCCGATCGGCTGGGACGATGTCTGGACGTTGTTCGGATACGGCGACGACGTGCGGGTTCGGCGCGAGGCATGGAACAAGGTGATGGACCTCGCGGACCACGTGGCGACGATGCGGCTCGAGCTCGTCGCGCTGCAAAACCGCGGTGCGCGGCCGCAGGGCTTCGACGACCACCGGGAACTCGGCATGCTCCTCAACGAGCTGGACGGGTTCGACATCGATCCCGTGCTCGATGGGGCGTGCACCGCGACGGATCGTCCGTTCGCCAACTTGCGCACCGGTGTCGACCGGGACTTGTGCGAACTCCTGAACGCGCGCCGCGGCTTCCTCGGTCCGTGGCACTATCCGAATCCCCTCCGCGTACTCGTTCCCTGGGACGCAGAGTTCGAGGGCCCGCCCCGCAAGGAGGCCGTCACCGCGGTCCACGCTTTCCTGCGTCGACGCAACTTGCTCCCGACTGGCGGGCTGAACGTCGCAACGTCTACGGAGCGCCTGAAGCGCGATCCTTGGCGCATCCTCGTCGATATGGCCCGGTTGCTTCCACAGACAATCGACAGCCTGTTCAGGGAGCACGCGGACCAAGACCTGCCCGAGTCGCTCCGTCGGTCCCCGCACCCAATCCTGTCGACGGCGCTGTGGTCGATCATGAGCGAGGAGCTCTGCAGCAAGGACGTCCTCGAGGGCAGCCTGCACCTCGACCCTCGCGGCGCCGCCCGCATGCGCGCTCGGTTCCGCGAGCGGCATCGTCGCGAGCAGCTCATCGCGGTCCGCCACGCCCGGGTGCTGAACCACTTCGAACGCGAGCTCTACAGCGACCCGGGCCAGGACCTCAACGCCCTGTGGTGGGATCTGCTCAAGACGAACCTGCACATCAACGCGCGGGATGAAGGCCGGCATCCGGCGTGGGCCATCTCGCGTGAGCTGCTGGCCCCGTGCGGCACGGCCCCCCACCGCGGGCTCGGGATCATTGCCGGGGCGCAGATCCAGGACTCACTCCCTCCGGTCGCCCGCGACGCGAGCGTCCTGGTCGATTCGGAAGCTGCGGCGATGATCCGCGACCTCTACCTTCGGCCGGCTGCCGGTCGATCGTGGCCGGAGCATCTGAAGCAGACCACGGGACGCCCCCTGGAAGCCCGGTCGTTCGCGGAACGCTTCTCGGTCTCTCCGTAGCCGGGAGCGCGGACCTCCAGAGCACGGGAAGCGACCTGGTCTGCCGGGAGCGCGGACCTCCAGGTCCGCTCCGGCAGCGAGGCGGGATCCGGATAGCGGATACGAGCCTCCCTGGAGGCGCAACGGCCTCGGCGTCGTATACTGACGCGCGATGACGGCGATCGTGTCCATCCACTCCTACCGAGGCGGTACCGGGAAGAGCAACACCACCGCCAACCTCGCGCTGCTGATCGCACGCGAGGGCAAACGCGTCGCCGTACTCGACACCGACCTGCAGTCTCCCGGGGTCCATGTCGTGTTTGGGATCGACAGCAAGCGGATCACGCACACGCTGACCGACTTCGTCCTGGGAAAGTGCGCGGTGGAAGAGGCCGCCTACGACATGGGCGAGGAGCTCGACCTCGGCGACGGGGGCGGGGCGGTGTATCTGTTGCCGTCCAGCATGCGGATCGAGTCGATCATGCAGATCATCGACCAAGGCTACGACGTCGGCAAGCTGAACGCCCACTTCGCCACGCTCTCAGATACGCTCGACCTCGATCTCTTGCTCGTGGACACCCATCCGGGGCTGAATCGCGAGACCATGCTCACGACCGCCATCTCGGATGTGCTCGTGATCCTGATCCGGCCCGACAGCCAGGACTTCCACGGGACGGCGGTGATGGTCGAGCTCGCGGGTCGGCTCCACGTTCCCAACGTGTGGATGCTCGCGAACAAGGTCGTCAAGCGGCTCGACCCGGTCGACGTACGCAAGAAGATCAAGGGTGCATTCGGCTACGACGTCGTTGGCGTCCTTCCGCTCGACGAAGACATGGCGAGTCTCGGCAGCCGGGGGCTCTTCGCGCAGAAGTACCCGAACCACCCGATCACGCAGGAACTCACGTCGGTCGCAAAGCGGCTCGCCGCGATCACAGACGAGGTCGGCGGAGACGATGGGGACTGAGCCGCTCCTCCCCCCAGGAGCCACTGGACCAGGGCGCATCGGGTCCTTCGACGGTGCGAACGGACGCGCGCTGCGCTATCGCACGGTCGACGCCGCGGGCGAAGAACCGCGTCACTACCTGCTCTACTGCCACGGGATCGAGAGCCATGGGACGTGGTTCCTGCCTGCCGCGGAACGTCTGGCGGAGCACGGTTGCACGACCTTCTTGGTGGACCGGCGCGGATCCGGGCTCAACCGCGGCGAGGAGCCTGGACACGCCCGGTCGGCCGACATCCTGCTCGAGGACGTGGCGCGATTCCGCGATCACGTCGGTGATCCGCTGATGTGGCTGGTCGGGCTGTCATGGGGCGGAAAGCTCGCCATCGCAGCTGCGATGGCACGCCCATCCAGTATTCGCGGGCTGGTGCTCGTGACCCCGGGCCTGAAAGCGCTCGTGGACCTCACGCCGGGTCAGAAACTCAAGTTCCTCGCGAGCCTGCCCGTCGGCGGACGCGCCCGACTGCAGGTGCCGATCCGGCCGGAGATGTTCACCGAGACCCCGCGATTCCTCGACTTCATCCGACAGGACCCCTGGCGGCT
Source organism: Planctomycetota bacterium (assembly GCA_002687715.1). GTDB lineage: Bacteria > Planctomycetota. Next base: position 6,753 of record NZBC01000158.1, read on the forward strand.
CAAGCTAGCCACAGCGAAGTTCTTCTCCGTGAGCCTGAAGCTGGACCGGCAGGTGGCCGACGGTATCGACTCTCTCGAGAAACCGGTGCTTCTGTTTCTCGCGGGCGGCGAGCGCATCATCGACAATGACGGGGTCACCCGGCTCCTGCAACGCCTCCCCGGCGGATGCCTCCAGATCCACATGTACGACGACGCCACGCATTCCATCCAGTTCGACCAGGTAGAGCGCATGGTGGATGACACGATGGCCTTCCTCGACGGGAGTACGGCGCCATGAAGATCGCGCGGCTCGAGATCATCGAGTTGAAGATCCCGTTCCGGTTCACGTTTCGGCATTCGCTGGCGGCGCGCAGCGAAGGGCACGGAATCCTGGTTCGCATCGAGGACGAGGACGGACACATCGGCTGGGGCGAATGCGTCCCGCGCTCGTACGTCACGGGCGAAACGCCGGCGTCGGTCCAGGAAGCTCTGCGGGACGGCCTCGCGCTTCCGTTCGCGCACGCCTCGTTCGACGGGTTCGATGACGTCGTGGCTTCGCTCGAGCACGCGTTGACCGACCTGCCCCGTGATCAGCACGCCGCGTTCTGCGCTCTGGAACTCGCAATGCTCGACCTTGCCGGCCGGGTCTACGACCGCAGCGCGGGCGAGGTCTGCGGCCCCGTCGCGTCCTCGGAGATCGAGTACAGCGGCGTCGTCTCGTCCGACGGCCTCGCCTCGGCCATCAAGGTGCTGGAGCTTCTGCGGGAGTTCGGCTTCCGCCGAGTGAAGCTGAAGGTCGGCGGCGATCCCCAGGACGACATCAGTCTTTTGCAGCATGCGCGCGCGGTCCTGGGACCGGATTGCAAACTGCGAATCGACGCCAACTGCGCGTGGGATGTGAAGACGGCGCTCGAACGGCTGGATGCCTTCGCCCCGTTCGACCTCGAGTCCGTCGAGCAGCCGCTTCCCGGCGATGATCTCGACGGCCTCGCGAAGCTGACGCCGCGATCGCCCGTGCCGGTGATCGTCGACGAGTCGCTTGCATCGACGGACGACGCACGGACGCTGATCGATCGCGGAGCGTGCCATCACTTCAACATCCGAATCTCCAAGTGTGCGGGGCTCATCAACGCCGCCCGGGTCCGCGATCTCGGTCGCGCGGCCGGTGTCGGATGTCAGCTTGGCGCTCAGGTCGGCGAGACTGTCCTGCTCACCGCGGCTGGACGTCACTTCGCCGCGAGCACGGAGGAGATTCTGTTCTGCGAGGGATCGTTCGGTACGATCCTCCTCGAGTCAGACATCGGCGCGCAGGATCTGACGCTAAGAAGCGGTGGGCCGGCGCCCGGACTCTCCGGACCCGGTCTCGGCGTGGAAGTCGACGCCGACAAACTCGCTCCGTATGTCGCTAGTACCATCGTGTTGGGAGACGGGTGATGGGATTCCTCGCGTCCACACTCATCAAGACGCTCGGTAGGGCCTCCTCGAAACGCTTCGAGGCCGCGACGCTGAACGCACGCGCCACGCAGGATGCGAAGCTCGAGGAGATCGTCCGCACGAACGAGGGGACCGAGTACGGCAAGGAGTACGCCTTTCGCGCAGTGAAATCACTGAAGGACTGGCAGACCGCTGTACCCGTAATCACCTATGAGGACATCCAGGAACGGGTCGAGCGCATCACGCGTGGTGAGCAGAACATACTCACGGCGGAAGATCCGGTGATGTTCGCGCGCACGTCCGGCACCACGGGCGACGCGAAGTATGTTCCGGTGACACCGACGTGTCAGGGTCGCGACCACAAGGACCAGATGCGCACGTGGTTCCACCACGCGGCCAAGAAGCACCCCCGCATCTTCTCCGGCAAGGTCGTGAGCCTCGTGTCGCCAGCGATCGAAGGACGCGCCCCATCCGGCGTGCCCTTCGGCTCGACATCGGGCCACATCTACAAGAACATGCCCGGTCTCGTGCGAAGCACGTACCTCGTGCCGTACGACGTCTTCGAACTCGAGGACTACGAGGCCAAGTACTACATCATCATGAGGCTGGGCCTCGGCGCGCCCGTGACATTCGTCGCGACGGCGAACCCGTCATCCATCGTGAAGATGTGCGAGATGGCGAACGAGAACTCGGACCAGCTCCTGAAGGACCTCCACGACGGGACGCTCAAGACCGATTTGGAATTGAGTCCGTCGCTACGCGCGCAGATCGAAGCCCGGATGCGTCCAGACCCGGCAACCGCGCGACGGCTCGGCAAGGCGCGCGAGCGGCGCGCCGGCATGCTGCTGCCCGCGGACTACTGGCCGCAGCTTGACCTCATCGGGTGCTGGAAGGCCGGTACCGTTGGCTCGTACCTCGACAAGTTCCCCGGGTGGTTCGATCCCGAAGGCCGGCGGCCGATGCCCGTCCGCGACTGGGGCTACCTGTCATCGGAGGCCCGGGGTTCGATCCCATTGAGCGACGACGGTTCAGGAGGGGTCCTCACCCTCGCGACCAATGTCTACGAGTTCGTCGAGGTCGATGATCTCGAATCGGACCCCGAGAACCGCAAGGCGTGGAACTTCCTCGCCGTCGACGAAGTCGAAGTCGGCAAGGAGTACTACATCTTCTTCACGACGACCGGCGGACTCTACCGCTACGACATCAACGACGTGGTCGAGGTCGTCGGGCACTACAACACTGCGCCGGAGATCATCTTTCGCCGAAAAGGCCGCGGCATGACCAGCATCACGGGCGAGAAGGTCTCCGTGAACCAGGTCATCGCAGCGTTCGAGCAAACCGCAAAGGAGATGCACGTCGTCCTCGACCACTTCAAGGCGGAGGCCGACCTCGATCGTGCACGCTACGTCTTCATGGTCGAGGCCGCGAAGGGCATCGCGCCAGATCGTCGCCAGACGTTCCTGAAATCGCTCGACCAGAAGCTCTCCGGTCTGAACCTCGAGTACGAGGCGAAGCGAAAGAGCCTTCGCCTCAATCCACCCGTCCTGCACACCATGCGGACGGGGTGGTACGACGCCGAGAAAAAGCGGCTCATCGCCTCGGGCAAGCGCCTGTTTCAGGCGAAGACGGTGCTCCTGGCGACGAAGAAGGACCTCAACAAGAAGGACGACTGGCTCGAAGGCGTCACCGAGTTCGACTGATGTCCATCGATCCATCGAACACTGCAGAGGAGATCCTCCGCATCGCGTCCCATGACGGCGTTGACCTCGCCGTCGGAGCGCATCCGGCGGACGACGCCGACGCGCCCGTCGCACTGATCGTCCACGGCATCGCGAGCCACATGGGTTGGTACCGGCCGATGGCCCGCTCGCTCGCGGAGCGTGGAGTGTCGACCTACACCGCAGACCGACGCGGGTCCGGCATCTCTGGCGGACCACGCGGTCACCTGCCGCACTGGAAGGACGCGATCGCCGACATCATCCGCATCCGAGACGAGCTGGCGCGCCGTCACCCGGGCCGGCCGATCGTCCCCGTGGGGATCTCGCTCGGAGGCATGTTCTTGACCGCGGCGGCGATCTTGCATCCGGATGCGTTCTCCGGCCTCGTTCTGTCTGCCCCGGCGCTCGCGACCACGGTGAAGGTCCCGCTGATCCGGCGGCTGCGTGTGTTTCGCCGTTCCATCTTCGAACCCACGCACCTCTATGACCTGCCATTCGGCCCCAAGGACATCACCGACCGGAAGGACTGGACGGCGACGCTCGAATCGGACGATCTGCGCACGCGTGCCGTGAGCGCGCGGTTCCTCGTGGAGATGTTTGCGGCGCAGAGGTTCGTGAAGAAGCACATCCGAAAGCTGCAGCTGCCGACCTACTGCCTGCTCGCCAGCCACGATTCGCTGATCAACAACCCTCGGGTCGCCCAGATCCTGAACCGTGCGCAGAGCAAGCGGCTCTGGATCGAGACGTTCGAAGACGCCCCGCACGTTCTACCGTCGGTCATCCCGCGAGCGGCGCTCTTCGAGCGGGTGCGCCCGTGGCTTCACGCGACGCCGCCCGATGGCCGCCGCGTCTTCACGTCGCCCATTCCCGCCGACGAATCCATGCGTCAGCCCCGGCCTCCCGTCATGGGGAAACCCCCGCAATGAGGGGCGAGCCGCTCGAGTCCAGTACGGTTCTCGACCGCAAGGATGAGATCCTGGGTCCGCTCGATCCGACGCGCTACACGACGCTGATGCGACTCGTCACCGATCCGCAGATGCGGCTCGTCGTGGCGTTCGGCGGTGGGTCGGTCCCCGGACTCTGCGGAAACACCGCGCTCGCCCGCATCCTGGAAGAGCTCGGGATCAAACCCCACGTCGAGCAGGTATGGGGAACGAGCGCGGGCGCCGCCGTCGGTGGTCCCTGGGCATCCGGGTCCAACGCACAACGCATCTTCGACTGCATCGCGGGATTGGACCGACGTGGTTCGGTCGACATCTCGTGGTTCAAGCTCGCGTTCTCACTCATGCTCAAGCCATTCGGCACCAGGCTCCCCGACGGCTTGATCAAGGGACGACACTTCTCGGCGGCAATCGAGGCGGCGTTCTCGAAGCACACTTTCGAAGAGTGCGAGATCCCGTTCCGTTGCATCGCCTGCACCGACGACGGAAACGCGACGCGGAAGATCTTCCGACGCGGCCCGTTGTTGCCCGCAATCTTCTCGTCGATGTCGATCCCCGGGATCGTCTTCCCCCGGCCACGTTTGGCGGGCGAGAAAACCGGGTTCTACGATGGCGGCCTCGTCGAAAAGACACCCCTCATCTCCCCCATCGCCGAGCACCACCGGGACCACCCGAAGCGCACGCTTCTCCTCCTCGGGTCGCACTACACGAACGAGGTGAAGCAGACGGCGGCTCGCGGCTTTCTCCTCCGTTTCCTCCAGACCATCAACGCGCTCGAAGACCTCGCCTGGCACTACCAGATCCGCGAGGCCCGCGAGAAGTCGGGCGTCGAGCTCCTGATTCTCAACCCCCGCATCGACGACCCGTCGCTCTTCGATTTCTCGCGCGTGGAACGCAACTACCTCCACGCCCGCGAGGTCCTCGCGGACACGCTGCAGAACGCGAAGCTGGCGCTGTCCTTCGGACTGAGATAGTCCCACGGAGCCTCACCGCGAAACCGTAGTCGACCCATGAACAAGAGCCTCCTCACCAATCTCCTCGCCGCCGCAACCGTCAGCATCGGGATCGGCACCGGCAACGAAATGGTGCTCTTGACCGGCATGTTCGCGCTGTCGGGCGCGATCACGAATTGGCTCGCCATCTACATGCTCTTCGAGCGCGTGCCTGGTCTGTACGGGTCCGGCGTGATCCCGACCCGGTTCGAGGAGTTCAAGGCTGCGATCCACGGCCTCATCATGGGCCAGTTCTTCACCGCGGATACCGTCGAGCGCCTCCTCTCCGGGCGCGGAGACAACGGCGGACCCGGCTTGCTCGGCCAGATCGACACCTCGGCCGTGAAGGACGCGATCGACTATGACGTCGTGTTCGAGAAGATCTCGAGCGCCGTCCTCGCCTCGTCGTTCGGCAGCATGCTCAACATGTTCGGTGGCGCCAAGATGCTCGAAGGCCTTCGCGACCCCGTGCAACGGACGCTCGGCGACGTCGTCGAGGACGTCCTCAACTCTCCCGATTTCAGCGCTGCCCTCGCCTCCGGCATCGCCGGCGGCGCGCAAGACATCGTGGAGAAGGTCGACCACATCGTCCAAGCCCGCCTCGACGAACTCACTCCGGACGACGTCAAGCGCATCGTCCAGGAGATGATCCGCGAACACCTCGGCTGGCTCGTGGTCTGGGGTGGGGTCTTCGGCGCCGTGATCGGCCTCATCACGAGTCTGTTGCAGGCCTAGCTGGGCGCCACCGAGCGGTGGGCAATGCCGCCGATGTCAACCGGACTCCGGGTCGCGGCTGATGTCCATTCCCTTCAACAGGTCATCCACCTCTTCGCGGACCTTCGAGACGTCGAAGTGGATGGTCGACATGCCGGTCTTCTTGTCGGTGAAGGTGCCTTCGTTGCGAAAGAGGAGAGTGTGGTCGCCAACGACGACGCTGTCGCCATGGCACAACGCGTGGGGCTGGTTCACCTCGACGCTGACACCGTTGACGACGATGCCGTTGGTTGAGTCGAGGTCGATGACGCAGAACCGCCCATCCTCGCCGATGACCCGAGCGTGGTACTTGGAGACTGCCGGGCTCGCGAGAACGAGATGGTTGTCGGGCCGGCGACCGATGCGGATCTCCTTCTCCACCCGGACCGCGGTCCCTCGCGCTTCGCCCTCGATGACGACGAGCTGCGGCCCGGACAGCGTGTCTGGTGACGGCGGCGGCTTGGAGCCGAAAATGGTGTCGTCGTTCATGAGTCGTCTGCTGCGAGGTCTCCATGATACGTGGCCGGTTGCTTTTCCCCGAGCCCTTCGCGACGATGCCTGCCAATGCGGGACAGATTTCTCCTCGGGCTGCTGCTTCTGGCCTCGTTCGCAGCGAGCTACCGCGCGCTCGACATGGGGTATTTGTCCGACGACTGGCTGATCATGAACTGGGTCAGCCGCCACGACGTGACGGTCGACGGGTCGTGGCTGGGGCTCGAGAAGATCCGTTTCCACCGGCCGCTGCAGGTCTGGCTGTACGAACTCGAGTACGACCTTTTCGGAGTCGATCCGTTCGCAGCCCACCTGCACCACATGGGGTGGTGCCTGCTGACGGTCGCGCTCCTGTTCATCCTCATCCGGAAGCTGGGCGGGAGTTCGTGGGCAGCGCTGTTCGGCGGACTCATGTTCGCGCTCCACCCGCACCTCGCTCCGAACGCCGGGTGGCTCGCCGCGCGGGCCGGGGTGGTGCCAGGGGCTTTGACGCTGCTGGCGCTCGTCGCGTGGCTCCGGGCCGACGAAACGGCATCGAGCCGATCGAGCGGCGCTTGGCGCGGATTGTCCGTCGTCGCCGCGGCGGTCGCGGCGCTGGGGCGCGAGAGCGGCTACCTCGCGCTGTTCGCGCCACTGATCCTCGACGTCCTGTGGCGGCAGCCGCGACCGGCGATCCTCTCGCTGGTGAAGCGTCATGCCGCGTTCGTCGTCGCGGGGATCGGGCTGCTCAGCCTGCGTTATCGCGCGCTGGGAACCCTCGGTGGCGGGTACCCCGATCCGGACGGCCTGCTGCGCGGCAGCGGCTTCATCATGACGACCCTCTCCGACCTGTGGGACGCACTCGGCACCCTGGTCGGTCCCTATCCGCAGCTCTTCATGGAAGAACGCTGGCCCGCATGGGGCATCGGAGGGTTCACGCTCGTCGCGATCCTCGCCGGGCTGTATTGCGGACGGGGGTCACGAACCTCCGCCCGGGCCCGCGTCGTCGCAGCACTGTTCTCGTGCCAGCTCGCGCTGCTGGTCGTCAGCGGCCCGACCCTGGCCCCGGCCATCGGACACCGGTGGCACTGCGCCATCGCGATGTGGTGTGCATTGGTGGCGATCGCGGTCGACCCCTTGCTCGTCCGCCGGTTCGGGTTCGTCCCGATGGTGCTCGTGCCCGCGCTCCTCTATCCACACGCGATCGTCATGAACGAGCATGTCGATGCCGACCGCCTCACCCAGAACACGATCCGCCGCATCGCCGAGGAGATCGAGAA
>NZBC01000159.1 GCA_002687715.1 Planctomycetota bacterium
ACCCTCGAAGAGACGCTGAAACGGTACAGGAGAGGCTGTGAATCAATCGCAATCCGGGCTGCGCTCGGCCCAGAGCGACGCTGGACTGCGTCACGATCAGCTCACGGGGACTGCCCCGCTCGCTTCGCCTTCCTTGCCTGCGCCGGGCGCTTCGCTCGCCTCGGAGCCGATTGACTCACAGCCTCTGGAGGTCCGCACTCCCAGGATCTCGCGCGCCGTCGATTAGAACGTCAGGCGGCGGATCTGCGACAGCTTCCAGCCCGCCGCATCCAGAGACACTCCCCGCGCATCGATGGTCAGCCCGGGCGGAATGGTGCCTGGCGGCAGGTTGTAGAAGTAGATGCCCGCGAAGTCCGCGGCGACGTGGAAGGGGGGGACGTTGTTGTTGAGGAAGAACACCCACAAGGCGTCGGACCCGACGCCGAGGAGAGGGCCGCAGCCGATCGGGTTGGTGGTTTGCGTGGAGGTGGGCAACCAGATCTGGGAGAACGGAGTGAGCCCGGTCATGAGGAGGTTGAGGTCGCCTGCGCCCGTGGTGGTGAGGGAGAAGTTGAAGTCGCCCCACGTGCCCGCGAGCTGACCCTGGGCGTTCAGGACCTGAAGCGTGCCCGTTGCCTGCAGGTTGCCGGTGAAGGGGCCGACGGCGAAGTTGCCCTCGCCACCGGTCGGGGAGGTGGTACGGATGCGGAATGACCAGAGGTCCTTCGTGACGTAGACCGAATCCCCCGCCGCGACGACGGTGCCGGGCCGGAAGATGTGGTTCACCATCCCGACGAGCTGCCAACCGGAAAGGTCGATGGCGATCGAGGTGCAGTTGCGCAGCTCGACGTAGCCCTGGTCCGGGTTGCCCAGGGAGGGATCCACGGCGCCGAACGAGATCGGCACGCCCGCCGGTTGTTCGTCCGGCACCAGCCCGGCGTGGTTGACGTAGAGATGGTTGCGCCGGGCGACGAGGTACTGCGAGACGATCTGGTTGGTCGCGTTGGTGAAGTTGAGGCTGGAGCTGCCGTAGGACGGGACGCCCCAGGATCCCTGGTCGAGGATGCAGTCCGGGAGCATCTCGCCCTGCAGTTGGGCGATGCGCGCCGTCAGCAGGAGCTGACCCGACGGCGTGGACGGCGGCTGGAGCTGCTCGTCCATCACCGTTCGCAGGCGTCGCAGGAACATCTCTCGGATCCGGGGGACCCGGTAGCACGCGTCGATGAGGCGGTTCCACGGTCCGTCGACCTTGGGGTGGGCCTGGTCGCCGAAGAGCGGATGGCTGTACGGGTCGCTGGATGCCCAGATCGTGTCGTTGAGGACGCCGCCTCCGAGCGTGTAGTTGCGGCCCCAGGTCAGGTCCTTGTCCCAGGGGAGGAACATCCATTCACCGTCGCCGTCGGAGTCGCGGTAGAGGTAGTAGTTTTTGGCGACGTGGTCATTGTCGTGCATGACGATCGTCGCCGCGAGATAGCAGAGTACGGCCGGGATGTCGAGGTTGTCGAAGAGGTAGTTCTCGAGCGCAGTCCCAGACTGGGTGACGCTCGATACCAGTGTCGCCAGGTCGCCGTTGCCCTCCCACTGGCGCGTCTTCTTCTCCACGCTGCCGCCGCTCGAGGAGGTCATCTGATTGAACATCTTGTACAGCGCGCCGTTCGGGTCGAGTCCTTCACGACTGAGGAGGTCCTCGTCCGGCTGCTCGACGAAGTTGACGACGCTGTAGAACGAACCGTTTTGCTGCAGGCGCCACGGGCGCACGATGCAACCGGGGGCGCCGGCGGCATCGTATGAATCGTATGAGAGCACCTGGCGGATGAAGCTCTTGTCGCCCCAGGTGCTGTTGAGGTTGATTTCCTCGACGCGACCCTCGTTGGGGTCGAATCGGAGGTGGTCGCCCCGGTTGAAGTCGAACTTGAGACTCTTCTTCGGCCACCCGGTCGAGGAGTTGCCACGCCGGCGGACGAACACGTTGTCATAGAACTGGCCGAGGAACGACACCGAGCACCGGCCCCCGGAGCCGGTGTTGGCCTGACTCGGGCTCTGTATCCACCAGTAGAAGGTGTCGAGTTGCGAGTTGACACCGGGGTCGTCGATGGCCGTGCCGAGGTATTGCGGCGAGTTGTTCGGGTCGAGGAACAGTGGAGTCATCGGCGTTCCGGCGCCGCTGTTGGAGGCGGTGATGCGCCAGCGCACCATGTCGCTGCTACCGGTGACGGACGAGGGAATCGTCGCACTCCACGTGCCGCCGGTGTTGGTCATGCCGACGGCGGTTTCGCCACCGTAGTTCACGCGGTATCGCAGGGTCATCCCGCTGACGGGAATTCCTGGTGGTGCGATGGTAGCCGCCGTCACTACGATCGAGTCGGACGTTGTCGGCGCGGGGGGAGTGTGCTGAACGTCGACGATCACCGTCTCGCCGGACCCGTTGGGCGTGCCGGGCGTCGCGTTGGTGTGGAACACCGTGGAACCGAGCGTGCTGCCGGCGATCCCGTACGACACGTCGGTGTACTGCGGCGGAAACGACGGAGCGAACTCCGATGCGATGGTCGTTCCGTTGGATTGCACCAGCCCCAGGTACTCGCCGCCTGACGCCAGCTTGTAGTTGGTGTGGAGCTCGAGGCCGGCGACCGCACGATCCTTGTCCGAAGCGAACACCACTCGTGATCCGAAGCCCGAGATCAGGGTCGGGGTCGGGAACTGCCACTTGGTCGGGTTTCCCGCTTCGTCGGTCAGGTACCAGCCGGAGATGTCTGCCGCCGAGAGCGACAGATTGCGAATCTCGACCCAGTCTGAGTAGTCCCCGTCTTGGTCGGCAAGCGTCAGGTTGTTGCTCGCCATGATCTCGGAGATCACGACCTGAGCGGACGCGGAAGAGGCGACGATGGCGAGAAGGACGGCGAAAACGGCGAGGCGCATCAGGAACTCCGGGGGGGAGTGTGGGGGGGGTTCCAGTGACCAGGATACTCGATGCGCCGTCGACTTCGACGTCGTCCTGCGGCGGGACGGCGCTTTGATTCACCCAGGCGTCCTCTATTTCTTCGTTACGGGCTGCCTCAGCGCCACTTCGGCCGCGGCCTGAAGGTCTTTGACCCCGGCCCAGTGGGCAGCTCGGGCGGGATCGAGCACGTCGCGGGAAGCCCGAATGAGCGTATCGAGGAGGTCCGGGTGCGGGGTCCCGATAGCAGCTTTCTCGCCAGCAGCGAGCGCCGCGACGGCGCCCTCGCGCTCGTAGATGCGGGCGACGACTTCCGGCACGCGCTCCGGATGGAGGCGGGCCTGGTCGAGGAGGCCGCGCTCGAGGTCGTCACCGTGCTCCGGATTGCCGATGCGCCGGGCGACGTCCGCCACCAGGAGCAGGTTGTCCGCGTTCTTGCCCGCGAGCCTGGTGACGCGTTCGAAGACCTTCGCCGCCTCTTCCTTGCGTCCGGACTCGTAGAGCCGCACGGACAAGATGGCGAGCATGCGGTATGCCGTAGGCTTGGCAACGCGCTCTGCTTCGAGCCACGTAGCGGTCGCCTCGGCGAGCTTCGTGTACCAAGCCTGGACGTTCTTGAAGTCGGAGGTGTCCTTCGGCATGAGGCGGCGCCAGTCGTGATCGCCCGCGTATCCGAAGTTCGTCCAGTTGTTGCGGAGCCACGGGTACCGGAATGACGCCGACTCCGGAGGGGTGAGCTTGCAGATGCTCACCTCCATGCAGCGGACCGCCTCGTCGATCCTCCCGGAGCGTGCGAGCAGCCACGCGGCGGTCTTGGCCGCAGCGCGGGGAGGGGTGTTACCGGTCGGGGTGCCCGCGAGCTCATCCAGGATCGCTTTGGCCTTCTCCATCGTCCGATCCGGGCCGATGAGTCGGACCCACGTGTTGAGGACGATGTTCTCGTAGTTGCCCGAGTCCCAGTAGTTCTCGTCGTCGGGACGTCCTGCCTCGAGGATGGCAACGACGCAGCGCTCGCGTGCGTCACCCTCGAGATTGTCGATGACTTCGTTCAGCAACAGTTGATCGATGTAGCCTCCGCCCCCCATGGTCGCGACCCAGAGGTACATGGTCGCGGCCTTCTGCTGGTCACCGAGCTTCGCGTACAGCCGCGCGAGACGGCGGAGACGGCCCGTGTCCTTGGCGTCGACGTTCTTGATCAGGCTCTCGAGCGTGTCCTCGATCCCGGTCTGCTTCTCCTTGGCGGACGACTCGAGCAACGTGAACAACATCGCGTACTCGAGCTTCCCGGCAGTGCCGGCGCGGTCCTTGGCCAGGAGGGCGGCGATGTGCTCCTCGCGACCGTAGCGTTCCGCTTCGATCTCCGTGAGCGCTTGCACGACGGGGTTCGCGCCCGATTGGATCGTGCCGGGGTCGAGCGTCCGCAGTTGCCGGCGCATCTCGGCCTCGCCGAACCCCAACTTCGCGAGGACCTCGTGCATGGTGAGGCGCTTCGGCTTCTTCTCGGCGGGCGGTTGTGCCTCCTTCTTCTTCTTGGTCTCGATCTTCTTGTCGAGGATGTCGGTCCAGCCGCCGCGGTGCCGCTTCACCTTCTTCTTCGGAGTCTTGGGCTTCTTCTTCTTCTCATCCTCCGGCCAGAGCGGACTGCTGGAGCGGCCCACGAATCTCCCGCCGACGTAGTGACGGATGATGTGGACGCTTCGGCCACCGCCGCCCCTCGGAAACGAGCGCCACAGCCGCCGGAAGAACACGCGCGCGGCGGCCTCGTCACCACGATCGAGCGACTTCTTGATCTCCTGGACGGTCGCGGCGGGCATGCGCGGGTGCTTCTCGCCGGGATCGGTCTTCTTGGATTGCGTCTTCTTCTCGGGCTTCTTGCCGAGGTGGCGGGCCGCGAGAGCGCGAGCGGGGTTGCGGAGCCAGCGCCAGTCGCTCTCGAGCGTGCGCCGGTAATTGGCGTTGTCGGGCTTGGATTCGACCAGCTTCTCCTGCGCCGCCGCCGCCTCGACGCGGAGTCCGCGGGCGTACAGCGCGAAGCGGAGTTGGTTCTTGAACCCGGCGTCGTCTTCGTGATCCACGACGGCCTTCTTCAGCGCCGCCAGTCGCTCGTCCTGGTTTTCCTCGCCCGTCATGAGCGCGAGTCGGCGCCGCGTGAGCTCAGGGTTCTTGCCCTTCTTCTCCAACTCATCGACGGCAAGGAGCAGCTCCTCGCGATGCTCTTTGCCGAACTTGATGCTGATGCGGTTCACGGCGTTGGTGACGTGGTAGTCCTTGCTGGAGGACGTGATCAGCTCCTTCCACGTCTTGACCGCGAGCTTGACGGCCTCGTCCTTCCGGTCGAGTTCGAGCAGGCACAGCGCCTTGCCGGCGAGGTAGGTGGCGTTCTTCTCGTCCCTCTCGAGCAGCGCGTCGTAGATGCGGATCACGACCTTCGCGTTCTTGATCTTATCGCCGCTGGTCAGGTTCTCGGCGTAGTAGACGAGGGTGTCCTTGTTCTCGACGTCCTTGATGGCCTGACGGAACGAGCTCGCGAGGTAGGTGCCGAACGCCTCGTCGATCTCGTCCTCGAACTGCTGCATCAGCTCCATGACGAACTGCGCGCGCTGCCCCTTGGCGATCTTGGTCCACACGCCGCGCAGTGTTTCGCCCCGTGACTCGGGCGGGATGAACACGAAGAGCTGCGGGACGCCATAGATGAAGCGGTCGGTGCTCTCGAGTCGGCTCTTGATGAGCTTCTGCACCTGCTCCAAGGTCAACAGGTCGGCGCCGATCTGCTTCTTCAGCTCAGGCAGCCGCTGGATGAACGTCGAGAACTTGTCTGGTTTGTCCACGACCATCTGCACGAGGCTCTCGGTCAGGCTCGTGCGCTGGTCCTTGTCGAGGACCCGCCGACCGCTGGTCAGGATCTGCTGTAGAGGGCTCCAGAGGCTGCCGCCCTTCTGGTGGGTCACCACGGTGCTGAGCCAGTAGCGCAGTAGAGAGAGCGCCGTTTCCGACTGATCGAGGTAGCGCGCGGTCGTGACGAGCAACGGGAGGTGGGGGAGGTCGTCCTTGTTCGACGCACTGAGGTCGAGTCGCTCGAGGAGCGCGCCGACCGTTTCCTTCTGGTCCGCGATGAGCAGCGGGAGGATCAGACCCGACGCTTCCGCGATGGCGATCCGCGCCGGGAGATCGTCCTTGCGGCCGCCGCCGAGCAGCAGTCGCAGTCGACCCTTCTCCTTGTCGGGACGCTGGCTCTGGTCGATCAGGCGTCGCGCCGCGACGACGTAGCCCCACATGCGCCGGAACCGCACGAACTCCTCCAGGAGCTTCTCGTCCTTCGGGAACGCGCGCAGGACCGCCGTGTCCATGGCGTCGGCGTCGGCGAGGCGGTCGAACGCGACCGCAACCCGGCGGAACAGTGCGGTCCGCTCCTTGAGCCGGGGGAACGCCTCGGATCGTGCCTCGTCGGGCTTGGTCTCCCGGGAGAGCCGGGTGAAGTCGGCGTCGATGAGCTCCTTCTGCTCGAGGAGCCAACGATCGGCCTGACCCGCGGGGAGCGTGGTGAGGAGCCCCTGGAGCAACGGGTGATACTGCTGGGTGTCCGCGTCGATGTTGCGTCCGCGGTAGTACGCCTGATACGGGTCCTTCGGGCCGTCCTCTTCCTTCTTGATCGTCTTCGAGAACGTCTTACGGGCCATGAGCAGGTTCATGCCCCGCTCGTAGAGCTCCGCCGCCAGTTCGTCGCGATCCAGCTGCTCGTGCAGTTGTCCGACCTTGCTCATCAGCGCGATGTCGGTCGTCTCGACGGTGAGTATGCGCTCGTAGACGCGGAGGGCCTGCTTGGGATAGCGCGCCGTCTCGAACGCTGCCGCGATCTTGCGCTGCAACTCGTCGAACTCGGGGAGCTGCGACGCCGCGTTGAACGTCCGCGCGGCGTTCACGACCTCGCCCGCGCCGAGGAACGCCTCGCCGAGCTCGAGGTAGACGCCGGGTGGAACGAGTTCGCCCTGGCCGAGGAGGCGACGTCCGTACATGAGCCGGTCGTCTTCGCGCGTTTCGTTTGCCGCGCCGCCGCGGGATTGCGAGATGATCTGCCCGCCAGGACCGATGACGATCACGCGCATGATGCCCATGCTGCGGTTGCCGCCCTTCTTGGCCTTGGTCATCAGCTCGCGCAGCAGCGGCGTACGCTGCTCGCCCGCGATGGGAAGCGACGCCTTGAGGGCGCGGATAGCCATGCCCTTGTCTTTGAGCTCATCGGACAGATCCGCGACGAGTTGCCACAGGTAGAGCTTGTTGGGGCGGGATGCGAGCCGCTCCAGCACGACCCGACGCGTCCATTCGACGATGCGGTCGGGTGCGCCCCGGTTCTGGCGGCCGTCGCGCATGTTGAGAATGCCGTCGACGGCGATCGTGAACAGGTCGTCCTTTTCGGCCGTCGCAGCGAGGTGCTGGAACATGCCCGCGGACAGGTCGTGCTCACCCAGCTCCTTCTGGATGTTGGAGAGCAACAGCCAGGTGTCGATACGGTCCGGGTGGCGGGCGAGGCCCTTGCGGTAGGCCGCGAGGGCTTCCTTGCGCATGCCCGCGAGAGACAGGACGCCGGCTTCGAACTCGTCGCTCGCCGTGTCGGCGTCCTCGCTCTTGAGTCGCGTCAGGATCTTGCGTGCTTCCTCGCGCTGCCCTCGCTCGAGGATGCTCATCGCGAGCTGGCGCAGGTAGTCGGGGCGCCCGTCGGGGTCGATCTCGACGAGCTTCCACACCACCTGCTCGTAGTTGTAGTAGTCGTTGCAGGCGAGGAAGATCCGGGCCTTTTCCTGGAGCACGTCGGCGGGCTTCTTGCCCGACTGACGCATGTGTTCTTCGATGATCTCGGTGGCCGAGACCGCGTCGTTGACGCGTGAGTACAGCTGCACGAGCAGGCCAGCATCCCGATCGTCGGCCTTCCCGTCGGCGAGCTTGGACTCGAGCTCCACGGCGATCTTCGCGAGCGTGCCGAGGCGCGCTGCGACGGTCATCATGCGGTCTTCGACGTAACGGCGTCGCGGGATGGACTGGACCTTGCGCCATAGCGAGACCCACATTGCCTGCGCCTTCTCCTCCTCTCCGATCTCGGAGTAGAGGACGGCGAGCTTCATCTCGGCGTCGGGGCTGCTCTGGTCGCCGCGGGCGTCCTTGAGGCCCTGCAGGATCTCGGCTGCCCGCTTCTTGTTGCCGAGGCGCGCATAGGCGTCGGCGAGCTCCATGCGGACGCCGGCCTTGGGGTCGGAGACCTTGCCGAGCTCCTCGAGCACGGTCTCGGCGTCCTCGAGCCGGCCCCGGTCCTTGTGGAGCTCGAAGAGGAAGAGCAGCGCGCCGTCGCGGGCGAGCGCCTCCTTGTCCATACAGGAACGGGCGACCGCCATCGCGCGGTCATCGAGCCCGAGCTTCATCAGGCTCGCGGCGGCCGCCATGCGGTAGCGAGCTTCTTCCGTGACGTCGAGGTAGTCGTTCCACACTGCGAGCGCGCCGGGGCGATCACCGCGTTCGAGACGGTTGCGGGCGAGGCCCTCTCGCCACTCGATGAACCGGGGCTCCGCCTTGATGAGCTTCTGGTACTCGGCGACGAGGGTCGCTTCCTGCCCGGTCTCGCGGCACATCTCCAGGAGCTGCCGCCGCATGTCGTTGGTGAACGTGCCGGCTGAAGATTCGCGAAACAGCCGCAGCGCGTCCTCGACCTTGCCCGTTTCGCGTAGCAGGTCGATCCACACCTGGCGAGACTGATCGTCGAGTTCGGCTGCCTTCGCCAGCCGCTCGATCAGGCCCTCGAGCTCGTCGGCCCGGCGGTAGGCCTCGACGAGAATCGTGAGTCCGTAGCGGCGGTCCCGCTTCATGCGTGCGGCCCGGACCGCTTTCCACGAGTGGTCCTGGGCCGGCTTCCACTCCCCGGCTTCGATCGCCCATTCCGCGAGGCGGATCTCCTGCTGGAAGAGCTTCGTGCCTTCGCCGTGGACCTGGTACAGCTTCAGCGCATCCTTCTGCTCGTTGGATAGCGCGAGGATGATCGCGGCCTGGTTCTTCTGCTCGTCGCTCCGGCCGTCCTCCAGCGCGAACTTCGCGAGTGGCGTCGGCCCTTCGGTGCCCGCCTTGGATTTCTGCATCAATGCCTTGCGGAGCAGGATGCGGTTCTTGAAGTCGTCCGGGAGGGTCTTCTCCAAGAGTCGTCCGTAGCCCGCGATGGCCTTGTCGTTCTGGCCGAGGGCGTCGAACGTCTCCGCCTTCGCGAGCGTGTCGGCGACGTTCTCTTCCTTCTCTTCGATCTTGCGGAGGACGCGTTGAGCGGCGCGCAGATCGCCATGAGTGCGCAGAAGCCGGGCCTGGAGCCGCAGCAGGGCGAGCACCTTTGCGCGATCGTCCTTGGATGCGGTGAGCCGCTTCTCGAGGAGCTTCACCACGGACTCGGTCGTCCCGTACCGCAGCATGGCGGCGCGCCAGACGTCGTTCGCGTGCTCGCGGGGGCCGTTCGGCGCGGCGAGCGCCGTGTCGATCACCTCCAGGACCGCGGGGTCATCCGGGAGGCTCTCATCCTGTTGGGCGACGGCCGCGCTCCCGAGCACGGCGACCATGACGACGATCGGGAGAATCGTGGCCTTCATTGTCATCAAGTCCCGAGGGGCCGGCGCCGCGGAAGGCGACGCCAGAGGATGTCGGCGAGGTAGAAGACGAGGGCGAGCAGAAGGCACCATGGCCACAGCGGCGATACGGCGACGGGGCTCTTGCCTCCGCCCGCGGCCGGCGTGAACCTGGCGGCGTTGCTCAGGGGCAGATGGCGTCCGCCCGTCGCGGCGGCAAGCCGCGCGAGGTCGGGCGCCGTCTGCGGATCGACCTGGCGCTCGGCGGCCACGTCGGCGCGAGGGTCGGACACGAGGCGGTACGAGCCGTGGCGGGCGCCACGATCGGTGCCCGCGAGCACGTGGACGATCTCTTCGGGGTCCGCGACGAAGTCGGCGGTCCATACGCCGTCGGCGCGTTCCCGGAACGCGATGCTCTGGCCGCCTCGGCCCGTCGCATCGACGACAGCGGCGAGCGGCTTGGCGGGCAGACGCGTGCGGCGCCACGCGAAGAGGCGCAATGCGTGATCGTCGCGGCGGAGTTCGAAGCGATACGGCAGCCGCTGATCGGCGGCGGTCCGGGTCATGACGCGCGCCAGGAACGCTCCGTACTCGTCAGAATCGCGCCACGGTTCGGTGCCGGGGCCGGTCGGCTCCGTCATCATCGCGGTCATGCGACCGAGGCCGATCCGCCACGACGCGATCACCGGGTGGTTGTCAGCCGCCGTACGCAGAACGACTTCCGCGCCGGGTTTCGCCTTGGACTCGACGTAGCCCGCCAGCGGCGGAAGCGCTGTCGGGTCGGTCTGTCCCCACCAACCGGCGCCGGCACGCGGCTCGAGGATGTGCTCACCCGGACGGTAGCTCGGCAGGCGCGATGTGGACGGCTGCTTGAGCATGATCTCCGGCAGGTTGAACCGGTTGCTCGCGTTGTAATAGCGGCCGTTGCCCCAGTCCGCGACCTGAACGAGGAATTCGCTGTGTCGTCCGGGTCCGCAGAGGATCGTCGAGACACAGATTCCGTCGCGGGCCATGCGCCGCATCAGCGACTCGTACGCACCCGTCTCGACGCCCGCGTCCGTCAGCACCATGACGTGCTTGTACCGGGTCTGGACGTTCTTGAGGCCATAGTACGCCTCCTCGATGGCGGGCAGCAGGATGGTGCCCCCGCCGGCATCGAGGCGGTTCAACGCGCGCTGGATGTCGATGGCGTTCGCGGCCGACTGCAGCGGAGCCGCCCACCGCTTTGCGCCGTAGAACTCCACGATCCCGATCTTGTCGTGGGGGAGGAGTCGACGGATGGCGAGGCGGGCGACCTCCTTCGCGATGCGGATGCGGTTGCCCGTCATCGACCCCGACGTGTCGATGATCAGCGCCAGCGACGTACTCGGGTCCTTCTTCTCCTCCTTGTGGATGAACTCCACGGGCAGGTTCTGCGCGATGGGCGTCTCGTGATAGCCGCCCGCGCCGAACGACGCGCCGCCGCCGCATACCAGCATGCCGACTCCCCGGCTGCGGACCGCGTCGACCAGCTCCTTCTGGGTCGCTTCGGGGAGGGTCTTCTTCGGCCGGTCGTCCAGCATCACCAGGTCGTACCCGTCGATGCCGTCCGCGGGTAGTCCGCCGTCCGTGCGGCCGTCCTGCACGTCGAAGCCGGGCCCCAGCAGCTCGCCGAGCTTGCCTGCGGCCCCCTGCATGCGATGTCCGTAGTAGAGGACCCGCAGCGGGTCCTGGACCGCGAACGTCTTGGCGATGGTCTGCCACGACGCGGTGCCGACTCTCGCTTCGAGCGGGAGGAACCCTGCCTGCTTCGGCTCGAGCTCGAGCACCGCGCGTCCGGGGACGGTGACGGTCGCGCGGCTGCGGATGCCGCCCGGTCCGGTCAGGGTGACCTCGACGGCTTGTGCCGATGACCCCGCGATGTCGACCCACACGCGAGCCACGCCACCGACGCGCATCGGCTCTTCGGCGGACAGTCCAACGGGGCGAACGTCGTCGTGGGCGGTCAGGGCGACCGTGTGCAGCGGAACTCCTCGATCTTCGAGTGCGCGGACGGCGGCGCCCCAACGCTGATCGGTCGCGAGTCCGTCGGAGATGAGGACGACGCTTCCCGCCGAGCCTTCCGGCACCCTGCGGTTGGCGAGGGCCATCGCGTCAGCCAGGGGCGATCCGTCGCCGGCGAGGCGGATGACCTCGTCGTAGCTTGATCCGGCGCCAGCGTCCGTGGTGGACCCGAGCACGACGAGCGTGCAGCGAGCGTCGTCGTCGAGGCCGTCGCGGATCTTCCGTGCTGCCTCCCGTGCGCTGACCACGTCCGCGGCCGCGACGCTCTCGGTGAGGTCGAGGATCACGACGTGGTGTTCAACCCCGCCATCGGACCACGAGACCGGGCGTGCGAGCCCCAGTGCGATCAAGGCGAGGACGATGCTGCGCAGCGCGGCATGCCGGACGTCGCGCGTCGGACGCGGAACGAACCACACCAGCGGCACGAGCAGGAGGAGGAAGAGCCACGCGGGCTGCAGCAGTCCGAGCGTCATGGCATCCTCCCCGTGCGGTAGATCACCCACTCGATCATGAGCAGCAAGAGTGCGAGGAGGCCGAGCAGGGTCAGGGGGTCGATGCCGCCCTCCGCCATCGGGTCCGCGACGTCACCGCTCACCTCGGACACCACGCCGCCCGACGTGGTCCACGGGTCGAGCAGCGAGGCGGCGAGCGGGCGCCCGCTTGCGTCGGTGTAGGTTCCCGCTCGCGGCGGACGGAGCGGCGCGCCGCTCTCGTCGCGCCACGGTTCGCCCGCGGGTCCACTCGCCGCCCGGACCACCTCGTGAGCTGCGACGAACGCCGGGAACTCCTCGGTGCCCGCCAGCCAGCGCACCGACGACGCGACGAATAGCGGGAACGACCGCGCCTGGACGAAGTTGTAGTCTTCGCCAAGCAGCGTGTTCCACACGGCGATGCCGCGTCGGTCGCCCGGCGCCGCACCCAGAGAGATGACGCGCCCCGTCTGGCGCGCCAGCTCCGCAGTGTCGACGTCCTCGAGTCCGAGACGGTCGAACGATTGCAGAAGCACGTTTCGCGACAGGAGGTCGCGCTCGTGGGTGAGGAGGATCGTCTGTGGGATCGAGTCGGGCGTCACCCACTCGAGCGCGGGGACGTTCCCGCCCGACGGTTCGCCGGCCGTTCGAATCGCGACGTCAGCCTCACCGTCCGTGATGACGACGCCGGAGTCTGCCTCGAGTACGGGGCCGAGCGTGGCGCGCAGCGATGCGGACAACGCGACGCGAATCCGCGGCCGGTCGGGGAGCACGATGCGCGCGACGTCGTCGACCGGGAGCGGGTCGTTGCCGGCGAGGCTCGCCTTCAGCGCGCCTCCGCGGGCGGGGACGTCGGGCACGAACAGCCGTCGGTGGCCGGCAACCTGGGTGGACCGCGCGCCTGTCGTGTCGAGGGGACTTCCGTTCAGTGTCAACGACACGCCGGCGTCGCCGCCGCGGGTTTCGACGAGGACGTCGACGCGATCCCACGCGCCGGACTCTGCCGGCGTCACTCCCAGAGCGGTGATGCCGCGGTTGCCCGCGCGATCGAGCGGTTCGTTCGAAAGGCGGCGGACGGAGACGTTCCCGCCGAGCATGTCGAACATGTCATTGTCGATGGGAGCGTCGCCCGCGATGATGACCGACAGCGCGCGTCCGTCCGATCGGGTTCGGACGAGCTCACGCAGCGTGCCCTCGACGGTCGCGGGGCACGACTCCGGCAGGACCCCTTCGAGCCGGCGCTCCAGGACCTTCTCGTGCTCTCCGGGGAGTAGGAGGGGGCGGACCCGGCTCTGGCAGAGCAGGACGCGACGGCGGTCGCGCGGCAGCGACGCCGCGCGTGCCTTCACGTTCGCGATCACATCTTCGAAACGCTGGCCCCACGCCATCCCGGCCGAACCGTCGATGAGGATGATGTGGTCGCTTTCGTCGGCCTGGGACCACTGCGGGTCGCCGACGCCGAGCCAGAGCAGCCCTGCGATGAGCAGCACGAGGAGGTATGCGAACAGGTGGCGAAACCGGCGGACCAGGATGCGCGCCCGCGCTTCCTCGACGGCTTCCTTCCAGAACAGCGTCGTGACGACTCTGCGCGGCTGATACCGCACGCGGAGCCGTTGCAACAGGAAGAGCGCACCGGCCAGCACGGCCAACCCGCCTCCCAGCAGCAGGGGGGAGAGGTTGGTGAAGCTCATACCGTGTAGCTCCCGGTCTCGAAGAGCGTGGCCAACTGCGGGACGACCTCACGATCCGTGTCGAGCAGGAGCATGCCGGCTCCGCGCTCGCGAGCGAACGAGGTCAGCCCTTCGTCGAACCGGCGGTATGACGCGCGGTACGCTTCCATCACCGCCGCCGTCGCGGACACGTCTTCCGTCGTTCCCGTCTCGCAGTCGACGAGCTGGAAATCGCCGCCGAGATCCGGCTCCTGGTCCGTCCGGCGCCAGAGGCGTACGA
This sequence comes from Planctomycetota bacterium, assembly GCA_002687715.1. GTDB lineage: Bacteria > Planctomycetota. The sequence goes on from NZBC01000159.1 coordinate 13,968, forward strand.
GGAGCAGCCGGTGCCGCACGGTCTTCAGCGCCTTGACGACCCGGTCGATGCCCGCAGGGTCGAAGAAGTCCGAGATGATGACGCAGAGCCCCCGGCGGAGGCGCAGTCCGGAGAACGTCTGCAACGCCTTCGCGAAGTCGGTCGAGTCTTCGGGAGCCATCGCGGCGAGTGTCTCGGCGAACCGAAACAGCCGGCTCTTTCCGGAGCGCGGCCTCAGCGCTGTCTCGAGCCGGCCCGCGAATGGGAACAGTCCGACGCTGTCGTGCTGCTGCAGACTGATCGCCGCGAGTGCGAGGGCGCAGCGCAGACCCCCGCGAATCCGCGGCGTCTCCTCCTCGAAGAGACTGCGCGAGCGGTCGAGCAGCAGGTAGACCGGTAGATCCTCCAGCTCTTCGTAGAGGCGCAGGAAGACCTTGCCGAGGCGGCGGTAGACGGTCCAATCGATCGACTTGAAGTCGTCGCCGGCCGAGTACGCACGGAAGTCACGGAACTCGACGCCGGAGCCCATGTCCCGCGAGCGTTGCTCGGCCGGTCGTCCGGAACGAGCGACGCGACGGGCCAGGATGTGGAGCCGCGTGAGCGAATCCAGGAACTCCGGGTCGAAGAGCTCCCGTGACGTGAAAGTAGTGGTGTCGGGCATCGGGTCAGCTTGCCGTGACCTTCACGTGCTCCAGGACGCTGTCGATGACGTGGTCGGTGGTGACCCCGTCGGCCTGGCCCTGGAAGTTGATCATCACTCGGTGACGCAGCACCTCGTGCACGACACCCCGGATGTCGTCGGTGCTGACGGCGAAACGGCCCGCGAGCAGCGCCTTCACCTTGCCCGCCAGCAGCAGGCCCTGCGCGCCGCGCGGCGACGAACCGAGGAGTACATTCTCGTTCACGTGCGCGCACGCGAACTCGCTGTTTGCCTGGGTGCCGACCACCAGGTGGATCGCGTAGTCCTGGACGTGCGCCGGCACGGGGACGGAGCGCACGACCTGGCGCATCTCCATGATCTCCTTGCCGTTGGACACGTGCGACACCTCGGTCTCGCCGGTCCCCGTCGTACGATCGAGGATCGCGTTGTACTCGGACACCTCCGGGTACCCGACGATGCACTTGAAGAGGAACCGGTCGAGCTGGGCTTCGGGAAGGGGGTAGGTGCCCTCCTGCTCGATCGGGTTCTGGGTCGCCATCACGCAGAACGGTTCCTCGAGCTTGATGGTGTCGTTGCCGACCGAGATCTGTCGCTCCTGCATGGCCTCGAGGAGCGCCGACTGGGTTTTCGGCGTCGCGCGGTTGATCTCGTCGGCGAGGACGAGGTTCGACACGAGCGGCCCCTGCTGGAACGTGACCTCGTGGACGCCGCCGTCACCCTCGACGAGCACGTTCGTGCCCTGGATGTCGGCCGGCATCATGTCCGGCGTGAACTGGATGCGAGAGAACTCGATGTCCACCGCTTCACCCAGGGCGCGGACGAGCAGGGTCTTGCCCAGACCCGGCACGCCTTCCAGCATGACGTGGCCGCCGACCATCAGCGCCGTCAGCACCGAGTCGATGACGGGCTCCTGGCCGACGATGACCTTCTGGACTTCGGATTTGATCTTCTCGTGGACGTCGCGGAAACGACCCGCCTGCTTCTCGGCGGCGGCGACGTTGGGAGCTTTCTGGGTCACGGCTGGTTCCCCTTCGATCGGAGGGTCTCAAAGTAGTTCCGCACCAAGTCCTGCATCCACGGGAGCAGCTCGGGGCGGGAGAGGTGTCCCACGGGCGCGGTGCGCTTCTTGCGCGCCTTTGCCTCCTGGGCGGCGAGGTCTTCAGGTTGCGGTTCGACCCGCTCCTGGGTGATCTTGGTCTTGCCCGGGTTCGGGCGTCCCTTCACGTGATCGGGGATCGGAACGCCGAGCACCAGCGACGCGACCCCGCGGGACTTCTTCTGCTCGGACGGACCTCCGCGCCCGTTGGCGTCGGGGTTCTTCGCGTTGCCGAAACCGATCGAGAGGTCGCGGTTCACCGGCGGTTTGCGGTCGCGGAGTTGCGGCTGCAACCCGCCGCGCGCCTCTGAGATGTCGAACTCGTCGTCGACCTCTTCGTCGTCCTCGAGGTCCTCGTCTTCCTCCGAGGTCACCTGGTCCTTCGACGACCACTCCGACGCGGCGGGGCTCTTGTTGGAGCCTGAGGCCATGCCTCGTCCGGTGGTAGAGCCCGAGTCGTCCTCCTGCTTGCGGTCCTCGTCGGGTTCCTGCGCGGAGGGCTTCTTCTTCTTGGGCTTCTTTTCCTTCTTCTTCGTCTTGTCCTTGGCCGGCTTGGTCGCCTGGCCCTGCGTCGATGGCGTGCCCCGCGCCTGACCCTTGCCGCTGGACGACGCCGCCTCGGCCGAACGTCCCGCGCCGGTCTTGCCGCGCGTCTTCTTGACGTCGTCCGTGGGCGGCGCCTGCTCCTTGCCCGGCTTCGCGGATGACGCGGCGGTCGGGCGCGTAGGCTGCGTCTCGCCCTCGTCTTCCTTGGCGGGGCGTTCCTCGGTCTTGGTCCCCGGTTCGGTCTTGCCTGAGCCGGCGTCAGCTTCGGCGACGACGACGGGGTCGCCCGTCTCCGGCGGTGTGGTCGTGACGTCCTCGGGCGCGATGGCTGCGCACACGAGTAGCAGCGCGACGGCCGCGCCGAGCAGCGTCCACCCGCGGCGACTCATCGACCACTCCTGACTTCCGGTCATCAGCGCGCCTTGCTGCGCGCGCTCGACGTGGTGGCGGGCGTCCGCGACGGCGGCGGCCATGAACGGAGTCTGATCCCTATCCACGAACTCGGCCGCGGTGGTCATGCGGTCCGCGAGGTTCAGCTGCTGGTCGACTTCGGTCAACGCCTGCGCGCGCGCGACGGTCGGTATCGACGCGAACGCCGCGCGCAGCGGCACCCACAGCGCCGCGAGCGAGAGCGACCAGCCCGCGACGGTTCCGAACGACGCTTCGCCCGCGCCGAGGACACGGAACAGCAGGAACAGCACCGGCACCGCGACGAGCACGATCAGCGCTTCGTCGATGGCGTTGGTGGCGGCTGCGTGCACCCGTGCACCGCGGATGACGTCCGCGCCGCGCCGGGCGATCCGGTCGAGGTCCTGGTGGAGGGCGTCGTCCAGGTTTCCCGTGCTCATCGCTTGTCCTCCTTGGGCTCGGCGCCCGCGGGGTTCAACTGGATGGCCTGCATTACCTCGTGCGTCTGCATGTCGCGGATGTAGGCAACGATCGAGACCTGACGCGGATCGATCTTCGTCGAGAGCCGGGAGCACGCCGTGCCGCCGGTCTTCTCGAACTTGTCGAGGTACGCCTCGTTCTCCTTGGTGAAGTCGTCGAGCGCCTTCTTGAAGGAGATCTTCATCTCGCCGTTCGCCGGCTTGTACGTGATTCCGTCCAGCTTGCCGATGAGCGAGCCGCGCGCGACCATGCGATGGACGACGACCTTGGCCTTACCCGGGTAGAGCACGCCGCGTTCGGCGAGCACGATCTGGACCTTCAGGCCCGGATCGGGCGGACCCTTGACGATGACCTCGCCCTCGACGATGCCGTTGCCGACTTTCGCGCCCTTGACCTCGATGGTCCAGTCCGTCGGCTCCAGCAGGGCATCCGCGACGGCGACGCGATTCTGCTCGTATACCTTCTCCGCGTCGCGCGACCTTGACGCGCCCGGCGCCTTGCGGACGCCGTTGATCATCGTGTAGACGGGCCGAGCGTCGCCGTAGTACTCCGACATGTTCAGGGACAGGGCGTTCTGCAACGCGGTCGGTTCCGGGGCCTCGACATGGTGCACGAGGACGGCGATGTGCTTGCGGGGATAGTGGGAGAGCAGCCCTTCGATACCCATCGATCCGCCGACGGCGAAGCTGCGCCAGCCTTCTCGCAGGCGGCGCCCGAAGTGCGCATTGGTGAACAGCTCGACGAGGACGCAGCGGTTGCTGGTGTTGTCCTTGGTCGGCTCGAAGCGGGTCGGTGCGCCGAAGTTGTAGACCTTGCCGGCGATCAGCTTGTCGACGAGGTCGACGGAGAGCGCCTCACCACCCATGCCCTTCTGAATGCGTTCGAGCCCGGGAATGGCCATGGGTCCGCTCTCGGGCTGGATCACGGCCTGGACGTAGCGCGACATGGCCCGCTTCCAGCGCTTCTCCAGCTCGTAGAAGCGTCCGAGGTGGAGGTTGATCATCCCGTCCTCGGGCAGACCGAACGCCGCCGATAGCAGGTGTTCCCACGCCTTGCGGCGATGCTCCGGTTGCTCGACCATGAGCTCGCCGAGCTTCGCGTGCAGCTTGTGGACGGACTCGGGGTAGCGGTCCTTGCGCCCACTCTTGACGCCGATCTCACCCGCGACGATCGCGACGTCCGGGCGCCGGGCCTCCAGCAAGTGCTTCATCGTGGCGAGCGCTTCGGTCGAGCGCAGGTCTTCGATGCGTGTCTTGTCCATCCACTCCAGCGCGAGGCGGAATTCCTCCGGCTTCCCGGAACGGTCGAGCTGCAGGTCGAGCAGGAGCTCGGCACACTCTCGCGCGAGGCGAGCGCCTTGGTGCTTCACCAGCCACTTCACGAGCGGCTGCGCTTCTTCTTCGAGGCGGGCCTGGAAGTACTCGAGGTCCTCCTGTGGGTACTTGGCTGCCGCCACCTGGGTGAACTTCACCCACCGGTTGATGCGATCGATTTCGACGCGGAAACACATCAACGTGCCGAGGCCGAGCGACCCGAGCGCGCCGTCCGCGTGGACCTGCACGAACTCCTCCGGCCGCATGGCGCAGAACCGGTGGAGGTCGATGGACTTCACCTTTACGGGACCGATGTCCCCTGCCTCCTTGCTCATGGCCTCGCAGACGTCCTCGTCGACGATGGTGTCGTGACGCGACGTGCCGATGTTCATGGCGGCCATGGTCCCGTCCGCCTTGCGCACCGGGAACCAGACGAGGTCGTTGGTGAGCGTACACGACGTAACCACCGAGCCCTCGTCTTCGGACGGGGGTTCGGAGGATTGCTCCGCTGGCGGCCGGAGGTAGATGAAGCCCGCGTTGAGGTCGAGCGTTACGTGATACCCGCCCAGGACCTTCGACCCGAGGGTCCCCACGGCGGAGACCTCGCCGAGCTCCTTGGAGTAGAGGCGCGTGAAGTCGTTCAGGTAGTCCTCGTCGCCATGCTCGCGGCCGTCGATCTGCAGGTTGAAGCCGTGCAGGTGGACCGTCACGGCCTGGCCCCCGTCCTTGTCGACGCCGAGCGGGTGGGCGGCCTTGTTGTGCAGCTCGAGCGCACAGGGTCGGTCGTAGTCGATGAACAGGTTCACCGGGATGCGCCGGAACTTCGTGGACAGGTCGCACCGGACGACGAGGCGTCCAGCGACGATCTTCACGGGCATTCGTGCTTCAGGGCGGTCATCCTGCGCATGGAGCGAACCCCATTCCGAAGCACAGAGCTGCACTGCACAGAGGGCGATCAGGCTGGACAGGATGCGAGTGCGGGACGACATGCTGTTCTCCTCTGTGTCATGGCGCAAACATCTACGCAAAGTCGGACGAGCGCGGAACCTGCATAATGCCCGAAGGCTGTGATGGTTGCGCCAGTGCCCGGCAGGGAGGGGTGGGCCAGCGCAGTGCCTGCCACGGTCGCGCGCGTTTGTCGCGCGACCGTCTCGGACTCGGCTCCGATCGACGTGCGATCGGAGCCGAGGTGCTCACTCAGTTCTCGCCACGGGGCTTGCCGGCGATCTCGCCGAAGGCCCAGTTGTCCAGGGACATGCTGATCTTGAAATCAACGTCGTACGGTACGCTCACGGCGACCGGAACCATGCCCTGGCCTCAGCACGTTCCCGGGAAGTACGCGGTCGCGATTTCGCGTCCGGTCTTCCGGTTCGTGAACGTGAACTTCGGCGACTTGCCGAGCGGCTTGAACGCGGTGTACTCCTCGCCCTTGGCACCGTAGTACCACACCTTGTCGGGGGAGAGGCCGACCTTGCCACCCTGCCGGGCATAGTCGAACTCGGCCTTGACCGGACCGCCCCACTCGACGGCCAGCTCGCGCTTCGCCTCGACGATGATCGGCTTCGAACGGCCGCGCTTCATGCGCATCCGGTTCGAGGAGATGCCGAGCTCGCCGGTGTAGAGCGCGTAGCGTCCCGCGGGGACGGTGAACCCGTCACCGGCGCGCGACAGCTCGTAGCTGAACTGACCGTCAGTGCTCTTCACCACGGCGGAGAGGACCTTGGCCTTCGTCTCCATGTCGAGGCGGAGCACGCCGGTCTCGCCCTGGTAGGGGCGATAGCTCAGCGACGTGCCATCCGACGCGACGTCGATCTCGTAGGCCTGGCCGCCCACGCTCACGACCTTGGAGAGGAAGCAGGCCGCCTTGCCGCGGCCGACGATCATGGCGTCTTCGCCGATGTCGCCGTAGCGGCCATTGCCGTTCTGATCGACGATGGTCACCTTCGTGCCGTCGATCTTCCCGACTACGCCGCCGCCCGGAGCGAACTTCCATCCGCCCTTGTTGACGACGCGCACGGTGTACTTCCACGTCTGGCCGGAGGCGAGCTTGCCGGACAGCGTCACGAGGCCCTGGTCGCCCTCGATCTTCACGTCCATCACGCCGTCGAGATCGGCGTCGAACTGAAGCGCGGTGCCGCGAACGGCGATCGGCCACTTCAGGCCATGAGTCGCGAAGTGGATCCCGGGTCCGACCGGGTTCCACTGCTCCTCCGGCAGCGTCAGCTTCCACTTGCGGAACGTGCGGTACTCCAGGTTCACCGAGGTCGGCGCATCCAGGGTCGCGGACGCGGTGGCCGCATCCTGACCGGTGACGACACCTGACACGAGAACAAGCAGCACCACCATCCCGCACAGGGACGAGCGGATCTTGGTCACGGAACATCCTCCGGAAGGTTGGCCGCAGTCGCGGCGGTTCCTGATAACGAAGTGCATTCTATGTCTCTCGGACGGATCGGGAGTCCGAATTGTTTCCACTCTCCAAGCGAATGGGTCCAATCGGATTTCGATAGACCTTGATTGCCCGGATCGTCCACGATTGCTCATGTGTGATCGGCGGCTGGCGCGGGTCGGCCCGACGCCCGGAGACAGGCGATCCGTCGGCATGCTCGTCGCTGTATCTCGTTTATTGATAATGGATTAAGGTTGATCTTGGCGCAATTAGGGACTTAGTGACACGGTCCCGTCGACCGGTTCAGGGCCATGAAACCGATCCGGTACGCTGTCGTCTGAATGCCGGTGGACAGCACCCCGACGACGGTCCTCCTTCGATGCTCATCCGATTCGCTGCGCTGCTGATCCTGGTGGCGCCCTGGATTCTGACTCCTCTCCCGGCTCAGGATCCGGCCCAGGTCCTCGAGGACGTTCGCAAGCGCCTGACGTCGCTGCTCGGCAAGCAGACCGCTCCGGTCATCACCGAGATCGAGGCCCTGATCGGCGAGCTGGAGACGCTCTACCACGCGCCCGCGGAGGTCCGGGAGAAGGCGTGCCGGTTCCTCCGAGCGGTCTTGCAGAAGGGCGGCGTCCACGATGCGCGGTTGCGGATTCGATTGTCGGTGCTGCGGGTACTCGCGGGGCTGGCCGACGAGCCGGAGTGGGCCGAGCGGCTCATGGAGCTGGGCACCCGCGGCGGCCGCGGCACGCTGAAAGGCCTCGAGTTCTGGGTCGAGCGGGCGCTCGGGACGATGCGGACTCCGGGCCACGTCCAGCGGCTGCTCGCGTACGTGCGAAGTGAGGACCCACAGGCGCGCCTCCTTGCGCTCGGTGCGCTCGCGCGGCTCGAGAATCCCGAGCACGTCCCGATGATCGTCCCGCTCCTTCCGCGACTGCGCGAGCTCGCGAGCCACGAGAATCCGGAGGTCGTCGTGCGCGTCCTGGCCGTGCTGTCGCGCCTCCACCGCCTGGACGTACTCCCACCGCTCTTCAAGGCCGTTCGCGATCCTGACCCGTTCATCCGGCTCGCGGCGGTCCGCGCGCTGAAGCCCAAGGTCGCGCTGCCGGGCGTGGTCGCGTTCCTGTCGCGGCTCCTCACGGACGACGTCGCGCTCGTTCGCGAGGAGGCGGTGATCGCGCTCGAAAAGGCGCCCGACCGCTCCGCCGTCCCCGTCCTCGTCGCGCGCCTCGAGAAGGAGCCCCTGCGCATCCGCATGGCCCTCGCGAAGACGCTCCAGGCCATCACCGGTTTCGAATACGGCCCCGAGTTCGGCCCGTGGGCGAGCTGGCTCAAGTCGACCAAGGCGGCGAACAAACTCCACGGCGCCGACGTCCGCAAGCCGCCGCCCTCGCCCTACGCCAAGCCGCCGGAGTACTTCGACATCCCGGTCCTCTCGGACCGCATGCTCTTCATCATCGACGTCTCCGGCAGCATGGGCTACAGCGTCGGCGACTCCACCAAGACCCCGACCCGCATGGAGCACGCGAAGCTGGAGCTCGTGAACGTCCTCAAGCGCCTCGACGAGCGCAGCCGCTTCAACATCCTCTTCTTCGCCCGCCACGTGGCCCCGTGGACTGCGGGGCTGGTCCCCGCGACCAAGCACAACAAGGAGCAGGCGATCGCCGCCGTCTCCGCCCTCGTTCCCCGCGGTGGCACCAACAGCTACGGCGCCCTCGAGCTCGCGTTCAACGCCTTCCGGTCCATCGACACCATCTACTTCCTCAGCGACGGCATCCCCTCGATCGGCAAGTCCATCTCCCAGGAACGCATCATCCAGAAGGTCTGGGACTGGAACCGACTCCGTGGCGTCCGCATCCACACCATCTCCCTGCTGGTCGGCGAACAGCTCAACCCCTTCCGCCGCAAGCGCGAGGACAAGGACGACGCCGCCCGCTTCATGCGCATCCTCGCGGAGGAGACCGGCGGGACGTTCAAGGATCTGCGGTAGGCTTGGCGCCATGTGCCGCACCACCCTGATCTGCTTAGTGCTGACCTGCCTGGTAGCCGCCCAGCCGCCGAAACCGCAAGGGCCAAAGGTGCAGACCACCCCACCGCCGACCGAAGCCACGGTCCTCTTTCGCGGCAAGGACGTCTCAGCATGGGTCCGCGAGAAGGGCGGCGATCCCGGGTGGAAGGTCGCCGACGGTGTCATGACTATCGAGCCGAAGAGCGGCAGCATCATGACCCGGAAGAGCTACGGGGACTTCCGGATGCACCTCGAGTTCCTGGTCCCGAAAGGGGCGAAGGGGAACGGCAACAGCGGGGTGTACATCCAGCGGCGGTACGAGGTCCAGATCCTGGAGAGCCATGGGTTGGAGCCGAAGCCGCACCATTGCGGTGCTCTGTATCGGTACCGGAAGCCTGACGCGAGCGCGGCGTTGCCGGGGGGGTCGTGGCAGAGCTTCGACCTCTGGTTCCGCGCGCCGCGGTGGAAGGCGGACGGGACCAAAACGGAGGATGCGCGGATCACCGTCATCCACAACGGGTTGACCGTGCACCACCGGGAGAAGCTGACCCGCAAGACCGGGGCGGGGAAGAAAGAGGGCCCGAAACCCCAGCCGATCCTGTTGCAGGATCACGGGGCGAAGGTGCGGTTCCGGAACATCTGGATCCAGGAGCTGGCGGATAGAGAGATCCGCAAGGCGATGGGCGAGGGTTGAGAGGCGGCGGAGGTTGAGAGCCGGCGAAGGTTGAGAGCCAGGCCGCACCGCCGTATGACAAGCCATGCGGTGGTGGCTGGTCGCGACGTTCGGGTTGGTCTTCGTGATGGTGCTCGTCGGAGGGGCGACGCGCCTCACCGGGTCGGGGCTGTCGATGGTCGACTGGAGCGCCGTCGGTAGCGCTCCCCCCACGGACGAGGCGGGCTGGAAGGAACGGTGGGACCTGTACGCCGCGAGCCCCGAAGCTCGCCAGGTCAATCCCTCGATGACGCTGGAGGAGTTCAAGGGCATCTTCTGGTGGGAGTACGTCCACCGGATGCTCGGGCGGCTGGTGGGGGTGGTGTATGGCGTGCCGTGGCTCGTGTTCCTGATTCGGAAGCGGCTGAAGGGGCGGATGCTCTTCATGTCGACCGTCGCGCTGGTGCTGGGGGGCCTGCAAGGGGGCGTCGGCTGGTGGATGGTCAAGAGCGGGCTCGTCTCGCGGCCAGAGGTCAGTCACTACCGGCTGGCGGTGCACCTCGGGCTGGCGCTGTTCATCGCGATGTGGCTGCTGTGGATGATGCTCGAGCTGCAGGCGTCGGTTCGGGAATACGGCCGGGAGCGGTCACGGGGGCGCCGCGCGACCATCGGCCTGCTCGTGCTTGTCGCGGTGCAGACGGTGTGGGGAGCGTTCATGGCCGGGAAGAAGGCCGGCTGGCGCTACGACACCTGGCCGGACATGGACGGCCGTTTCCTGCCCGAGGCGGCGTTCCCGACGGCGGGTGCGTGGGTCGAGGACGGGGCCACGATCCACTGGATTCACCGGACGCTCGCGTGGGTGATCGCGGCGGCGGCGGTGGCATGGTGGTGGAGGGCGCGCCGAGACGCGTCGACCTTCCGTCGGCGGGCGGCGCACGCGGTGCTCGCGGCCGTGGGCGTCCAGTTCGTGCTCGGGGTCGCGACCATCCTGGCTCACGTTCCCGTGACGCTGGGAGTCGCGCACCAGGCCGGCGCGTTTGCGCTGCTGGCCGCGCTCGTCACGGCGGTGCACAGCGGGGGCCCGGCCCCGGCCGGGCGGATCGGTTTCTGATTGTCCGTGATGTGTGTCACCATGGGGTCAGCCATGACTGACGCACCCTCGCAGGTTCCCAAGCCCCGACGCTCCTTTCGGGGCGTCCTCGCCGTCGTCGCGGTCGTGATACTCCTCGGCCTCGTGCTCACCTCGGGACGCTCGTGCAGCAAGGCTCGCCACGAGATCCCGGACACAGCCACGGGGGAGGTGATATGGATCGCGACCTTCAACGGGTTGTGAGGCGACGCCTGAGTGGAGGTCGTCAGCGACGACCTCTCACGCCTGGACGGCGTGATCTCAGTATCGGCGGGCTGGTTGACGGATCAGGCCGCTCTGCGCACGAAAGCGGGCCGCGAGCTGACGCTGGAGGAGGTCAGCGCCGCGGTCAAGCCGCCCTTCCGGGTGATGAGCCTCATTCGCGAAGAGTGATTTGCGGAGCCCTGTCCGCCGGAGATGATGGCAGGCGCGCATGATCATCTTCCTCTCCATCCTGCTCGGACTCTTCCTCGGACTGATCGGTGGTGGGGGATCGGTGCTGGCAGTGCCGCTCCTGCGCTACGGAATGGACCTGGATACCGAGACGGCCATCCCGGGCGCGCTGCTCGTGGTCGGGCTCGCGAGTCTGGTGGGGGTGTATCTGCACGCGCGCGGCGGCCGGGTGCGGTGGCACGAGGGTTTGTTCTTCGCGGCACTGTCGACACCGGCCGCCTACGCCGCGGGGAGGATCGCCGGCTTCATCCCGGAGCCGATGCGGATGCCGCTCTTTGCGATGGCGCTGATCTACTTCGCGTACCGGCTGATCCGTCGAGGTCGGGACGGTCGCGGTCGGAACGCGGAGGACGAGGTCGACTCCGGCGGGAGCGCGGACCTCCAGGTCCGCTCCGGTTCCGAATCCGGATCCGGCTCTACCGCCGGAGCGGACCTGGAGGTCCGCACCCCCGAAGAACCCGTGGACAAGCCGCGGCTGATCGTCGCGGCTCTGTCGGTGGGCGCGCTCACGGGGTGCCTCGGGGTGGGTGGCGGGATCATGGTGACGTCCGCGCTGGTGGTGGTGCTGCGGCTGTCGATGAAGCACGCGGTTGGCACGAGTCTGGTCGTGGTGGCATCCAACGCGTTCGCCGGACTCGCCGGACACATCGGTCATGCGGAATTGCCGTGGGGGAAGCTGGCGCTCGTGGCGGCGCTCGCGGTACCGGGTTGCGTCCTCGGTACTCGCCTGGGCGCCCGCATGCCGAAGAAGTGGTTGCGGCTTGGACTGGGGTGGGCGGTCATGCTCATCGCGGCGGCGGTGCTGTGGAGGGAGATGAGCGGCGCGTGGTAGCTTGGGCACCATCGCGATGCGCCCGAACCAGTCCTTACTTCATTTAGGCGCTCTCGCCTGCGTCCTCGTCGCGGCTACGTCCGCCACCCGGTGCAGGTACACCGTGCGAGACGTGGGCTTCGTCGACCTCGGGCGCGATACGTACGTGCTCCACGTCTGCGCGACCAAGGACGTGCCCCCCGAGTGGTCCGACACGGTGCGCCGGATGGTGGGTGCGAGCTTCGCCGACACCAACGTCACGATCTCGACGGCCGCGAACGAAGACGCCGTCGCGGCGCTGAAGGGGCGGCCGGGCGTCGTGCTGACGTCGGCCGACGGTCGCCACCTGCCGCTGCCGTTATCGGCGAAGCAGGCGGAGTTGACCGACGCGGGCTGGGATGCGATCGACGGGCTCGCGAGCTCACCGACCCAGGACGCGGTTCGCGCCGCGATCATCGACGCGCATGCGGTCATCGTGTGCTTTCTCGGGAAGCGAACGGCAGACAACGATCGCGTCCGCCGACTGATGAAGGAAGCGATCACGGAGGCCGCCCCGGCGCTGCGTGGGCTCCCAAAGCCCGCGAAGTCGGGATCCGTCACGATCGAGGTCTCCCACGCCGCGCGCGCTCGCGAGCGCCTCCTGATGTGGGCGACGGGCTGCGCAGCCGGCGAGCCCGACGATCCGCACGTGGTCGTCCTTTACGGACGGGCTCGCCGCATGGGCCCGGTGCTGTCAGGGCCGCTGGTGACGCGGACGGCGATCCGTGAAGCGCTCGTGCTCATCGGCCAGGATTGTGAGTGCGATCTGCCGCGGTCGATCATGCGCGGCCCGTGCGTGCCGATGGCGTGGTCGTCGGAGGCGGCAGATCGCGTCCAGGTCGCGCTCGGATTCGACTCGCGCTCGCCGACGGTCAAGGCGGAGATGACCCGCATCCTCGCGAAGGCCGCGGCCGCGCAAGGCGGGGTAACCCCGGGGGGGGACGCAACGTCGCTTCTCGGTTACTCCGAGACGGTGGTCGAACCGACGTCCGAGCCGGCGGGTGAGCGCGCGTCGCTACCCCCAACGGATCCAGCGGAGCCCGTGCCTGACGGCCCGGCGGACTCGGACGGCCCCGGACGCCTGATTCCGATGGCCGGGGTGGTCGTCCTCGTCTCCGCGCTGCTCGGAGCGGTCATCGTGCTGGCGCTGCGGAGACGGTCGTGACCGTCAAGCAGATGATCCTCCGCGAGATCCGGCATCGCCGGGTCAACGCCGCGCTTGCGTTCGGTGGGATCGCCGCGGCAGTCGGCCTCTTCGTCGTGCTCTACTCCGAGGGGCGCGACGTCCAGCGCGAGACCCGGCGCATCACGCGCGACATGGGGTTCAACCTCCGGATCATCCCTGCGTCCACCGACATGGTCCGGTTCTGGATCGACGGATACTCGCAGGACACACTGCCCGAAGACTCGGTGCACGCGCTCGCGCGCACCAAAGGGCTCAGCTACAACCACCTCATCGCGCAGCTGATCGGCGCGATCAAGTTGGACGGCCACACCTTCCTGCTGACCGGTATCTCGGACGAGCTGTCGCCGCCGGGCAAGAAGAAGCCACCGATGCAGCGCGTGGTTCCCCCCGGCAGCCTCACGCTCGGCTTCGAGGCTGCGCGGCACCTCGGTGCGGGCAAGGGTGAGACGGTCGTGATTCTCGGCCGAAGGTTCACGGTGGCGGAGACGCTCGGCGAGGCCGGCACCGCCGACGACGTGAGGATCTGGGGAGCGCTGGAAGACGTCCAAGCGCTGCTCGATCTCAAGGGTCGTATCAGCGAGATCAAGGCCATCGATTGCCTGTGTACGCTTCCGGAGAACGACCCCCTGACGCCGCTCCGTGCGCAGCTCGCGGAGCTGTTGCCGGAGGCCCGCCTCGTGCAGCAACGTTTGATCGCCGACGCACGCGCGCGCCAGCGAACGCTCATGCGCGACCAGCAGGCGTTCCTGCTGCCGGTCGTCATCATCGCGTGCGCGGTGTGGATCGCCGTGCTCGCTACGTTGAACGTCCGCCAGCGCCACGAGGAGATCGGAGCACTGCGGGCTCTTGGCTGGGCGTCGAGCCGGATCGCGGGCCTCTTTCTTGGCAAGGCGGTCGTGCTCGGGACGCTCGGCGCTGCGGTGGGGGTTGCGGCCGGGGCCGGGGTTGCGATCTGGATGGGTCCGGACATCTTCCCGTCGAAGGCGACCGGACGTATCGACCCGGTGCTCGTCGGTGGACCGCTGATCCTGGCGCCGTTGCTCGCGGCCGCCGCCAGTCTCGTCCCGGCCATGCTCGCCGTGACTCAGGATCCTGCAGTGACGCTTCGGGGCGACGCATGATCCGCGCGACAGAACTGGTGAAGACCTGGCGTACTGGAAACCGGGAGGTCCGTGCCCTCGATGGCCTCGACCTCGAGGTGACGCCGGGCGAGTTCCTCTGTCTGCACGGTCCGAGCGGCAGCGGCAAGACGACGCTCCTGCTCGCGCTGGGCGGGATGCAACGCCCGACGTCCGGCACGGTGACCGTCGGCGGGGACGACGTGTACGGGCTCTCGCCAGCCGATCGCTGCCGTCTGCGGGCCGAACGCATCGGGTTCGTGTTCCAGCTCTTCCATCTCGTGCCCTACCTGTCGGTGGTCGAGAACGTACTGCTCGGTGCGAGCGCCGCCACCCCGGTCGAGGACGCGGACTCGTTGCTCGAGCGGCTCGGACTCTCCGGCCGCGGGCACCACCGTCCGGCTGAGCTGAGCGCGGGGGAGCGGCAGCGGGTGGCGATCGGCCGCGCGTTGATCAAGCGACCCTCGCTCCTGCTCGCGGACGAGCCGACCGGCAATCTGGATCCCGCGCACGCGACGGCGGTGCTCGATCATCTGAAGGCGTTCCACGACGAGGGCGGTACGGTCGTCCTGGTCAGTCACAGTCGCGGCGCGGACCGGCTCGCAGACCGGGTGGTGTCGCTGTCCGCTGGCCGGCTCATGGAGGCGGTGTCATGAGAGACCTGGGTCTCGTGTTCGTGGTCCTGTTCGCCGTCGCGAGCGATGCGGCCGCGCAGGACTGGCCGACCTACGCTCACGACATGGCGCGGACGGCTTCGACTCCCGCTCCGCTTGCGCGTGCGCTCGTCCCGGCCTGGACCTGGACGTCCGACATCCCGCCGCAGCCCGCGTGGGGCGGCCCCGCCAAATGGGACGCCTACAGCAAGATCCACGATCTGAAGCCACGGCTCGGCTTCGACGCCGCGTTCCACCCCGCGATCGTGGACGGCCGCGTGTACTTCGGGTCGTCGTCGGACGATCAGCTCCACTGCCTCGATGCGAAGACGGGAAAGGAGCTGTGGTCCGCGTTCGCGGACGCGCCGATCCGCGTCGGGCCGACGGTGGTTCGCGGACGCGTCCTGTTCGGGTCGGACGACGGTCGCGTCTACTGCGTCGCAGCGCGCACCGGCAAGGTCCACTGGACGCGCCAGCTCGCGCCTGATGATCGACGCATCGTCGGTAACGGCCGGATGGTGTCGGTGTGGCCCGTGCGGACGGGCGTCGGCACCTTCGGCGAGCTTGCCTACGCATGCGCCGGGTTGTTCCCGGCCGAAGGTTCATACCTGTGCGCATTGCGGATCGCCGACGGATCGATCGTCTGGCGCCAGCAGTTCCAGGACCTCCCGCCGCAGGGTCCGATCCTCGTCTCGTCGACCCGCCTCTACGTCCCGACCGGTCGCGGCAACCCTGTGGTGTTCGAACGCAAGACGGGCAAGAAGCTCTTCAATGTCGGCGGGCGAGGCGGAACGTACGCGCTGCTGACCGGCGACGTCCTCGTCTCCGGGCCGGGCAAGACCGGGCAACTCACCGTGCATCCGCAAGCCGCCGACACCCTCGCGACCTTCCAGGGCAATCGCATGATCGTTCGCCGCGAGACGAGCTGGCTCCTCGCCGACGCCGAACTCTCCGCGCTCGACCGCACCCGATACCTCGCGCTCGCGAAGGAGCGCAGGGACCTGGGCGGCACGCAGCGGGGATTGAAGAACCGCCTGAAGAACCTCGGCAAGCCGGACAAGAAGGGCCAGAAGCCCGATCCAGCGAAGGTGGCCGTCGAGAAGAAGAAGATCCGGCGCGACCTGCTCAAGGTCGGCTCGAGAATCGACGCCGCCGGCAAGGAGATGGCTGCGTGTCAGCGATGGAAGGTCGGCAGTGAACACCCCCTCTCCATGGCGCTGGCGAAGGACGTCCTCGTGTGTGGCGGAATCGGTGAGGTCGTCCTGCGAGACGCCGGGCGGGGCTCGGTCCTGGGCACCTTGCCGGTCGTCGGCAAGGCGTATGGGATCGCGATTGCGGACGGGCGGTTGTTCGTGAGCACGGATCAGGGTCACGTCCACTGCTTCGTGGCGAAGGGAGCCAAGCGATGAGCGCACGTCACTGGATTCATCCCTTCGCGGGCCTGGTCGCGCTGCTCGTCACCGCTGGTTTCGTGAGCGGACAGGCGCAACCGCGGCTGTGGGGACGCTGGGTCTTCGACGGCGAACACGTCAAGGGCACGCGTGTCACCGCTGCGACCGGCCGCGTCCACGGAACGATCAAGAGCGCCGATGGTCTGCGCTCCCACCCAGCGTTGGGTGGGCTCGCGCTCGGCGGTGGCCACCGGGTCGTCCTGGCCGATGACCTCGCGAAGCTGAAGCTGCCGGCGACCGCGCTGTCAGTGTCCGCGTGGGTCACGGTGGATCGTTCGCAGCCGTGGGGTGGGATCGTCTCCGCGCTTCAGGACAACGGGGGCTTCGAGCAGGGCTGGTTGCTCGGATTCCGCAATGCGTCCTTCTGCTTCGCGATCTCATCGAAGGGCGGGAGCGACGGTGACGGTCTCCTGACCTACCTCACCGCGCCGAGTGCCTTCGTTCTCGGACGGCGGCATCACGTCGTCGGGACGTACGACGGCAAGGTGATGCGCCTGTACGTCGACGGCGGCGAGGTCGCGTCGTCGAAGCAGCAGAAAGGGCCGATCCTGTATCCCGCGCACGCGCCGTTCGAGATCGGCGCGTATCACGACAAGGACGAGAACTTCCCGCTCTCCGGCATCGTCCAGGAGGTCGCGATCCACGACCGGGCGCTCGCCCCGGCCACGATCGCGGCGACGTGGACCCGCCGGGCGGCGGCGTTGAAGCCGATCGCGCGTCCGCCCGTTGCCGGGTGGACGTTCCGGTCCGAACACCTCGCCGATGGCGCGGTGCGGGCGTTTGGTGCCGGCCCGGCTTTGCCCGTCGAAGGCGAGTTCACGATCGACGACGACACCGGGCCCTGGGCGCTGCACGTCGGACCGAAGGGAGGCGTCGGAGTCCTGCCCGTTACCGACACCGTCCTCCCCGCGAAGGCGCTCTCGCTCGAGGCGTGGGTGCGCCTGGAAGCGCAGCCGGAGTGGAGCGGCTTCCTCGGGACCATCGACGACGATCGCGGCCGGCAGGCCGGCGCCCTGCTCGGCTCGCGCAAGGACCGGTTTGCATTCGGTCTCGCGAGCCAGGGGGCGGACGATGGCAACGGACGCATGACGTGGGTCATGGCACCCGGACCGTTCGAACCCGGACGCTGGTACCACGTCTGCGGGACCTACGACGGAGTCGGCCAGGCTCTCTACGTCGATGGCGAGCTGATGAGTCTCGTTCGCGTGCAGCACGGTGCGGTGATCCGGCCGGCATCCTCGCCATTCGTGGTCGGGAGCTTCCGGGATCAGGACGAAGACCACCGCCTGCCCGGACGCCTGCACACCGCGGCCGTCTTCGATCACGCCGTCGATGCGGCGACCGTGCGCGTTCGCTTCAATGCCGGGCGTCGTGCGATGCCGCAAGGGCTGCGCTTGCGTGCGGGCCCGATCGTGCGGCACGTGGCTCCCGACGCCGTCATGGTCTCGTGGGAGACCCGCGCCCCCGGTTCGACGGTCGTGCGCTGGGGTCCCGGCAAGGACATGAGTCGCGTCGTTCGGGACAAGACCCCGAAGCACCGGCACCAGGTGACGTTGCAGGGAGTCGCTCCTGACACGGTGCACGGATTCGTCGTCGCGACCGTCCGTGAGGGCAAACGCGCTGAGCAAGCGTCGCCGCGGTTCACGTTCGACAGCACCTTCGAGTATCTGCCCGTCAAGTCGCCGCGCCGGCCGAGCCCGTGGCCGGACGACGCATTGACTCCGGTCTATCGCCGGGCCGCCGAGCACATCCTGGCCACGTCGGGGGTTTCGCAGGGTTTCTGCCTGGTACTCGGGAGCGAGGAAGGGCGCTTGGCGTGGGAGCTCGCACAGCGCACCGACCTCAAGATCATCGCGCTCGAACCGGACGCGAGGAAGGTCGCGCGGTCACGCCAGGCGCTCCAGAAGACGGGCTTGTACGGCGCGCGCATCTCGGTGCACCGAATGAAGCTCGACTCCGACCTGCCGTACACCGACTGGTTCGCCAACCTCATCGTCTCGGACCGTCTGCTTCTGTCGGGCAAGGTGCCTGCGAAGACCTCGGAGATCGTGCGACTGTTGCGTCCGTGTGGCGGAGCGGTCGTGTTCGGGACGCGCAAGAAGACCTCGGCGAGCCGCCTCAAACGGTTGACGGGCGCCCCGCGCGGTCAAGCGCAGACGCTCGACGCGGACGAGGGTGCCTGGGTGATGTGGCGCCGGCCGGCGCTCGACGGCGCCCGCGATTGGACCCACCAATACGCCTCGCCGGACAACAGCGCCTGCTCGCAGGACGAACTCGCGCGCGGCGCCATGGAGGTGCTCTGGTACGGGCGCCCCGGCCCCCGACCGATGGTGGATCGCGGCGCGCGCAACCCGGCGCCGCTGTCGGCCAACGGACGCTTGTTCGTTCAGGGCGATCGCATCCTCTTCGGGCTCGACGCCTACAACGGGACGATTCTCTGGTCGCTGTTCGCACCGCAATTGGTCCGCGCCAACATCCCGCGCGATGGGTCGAACATGGTCGCGACCGACGATGCGCTCCTCGTGGCCGTCGACGACGGCTGCTGGGAGCTCGACGGTCAGACCGGCGTTCGCCGCGCGCTGCATCCCCTTCCGCTCCTGCCGTCTTCGCACCGCCATCAATGGGGCTTTCTTGCGCACGAGTCCGGATTGATGGTCGGGAGCGCGGTGAAGGAAGGGTCGAGCTTCGTCGCCGGACAGGGGCAGTGGTACGACAAGGCTGGGAGCGAGGCATTCAAGGTCGCCAGCGACTGGCTGTTCGCCCTCGATCGCCAGTCGCCGAACCCGCGTTGGATATACCGCAAGGGCGTCATCATCAACGCGACGATCACGATCGCGAAGGGGCGCGTCTACTTCATCGAGAGTCGCGACGAGAAGGCCGTGCTCGCCGACGTCGGACGGCTCGGACAGCCGGTGTTGCGCAACACGTTCCTCGTCTGTCTCGACCTCGGATCGGGCGAGATGAAGTGGGAGAAGGCGGTCGACGTCACGCGGGCCGAGCGGTCGCTGTATCTCGCGTGGGCCAAGGACACTCTCGTCCTGACGACCACGAAGGACCGTTACGAGGTGCAAGCGTTCGATGCCAAGACGGGCGCCGGACGCTGGGCGATGAACCACCGGATGGCGCGCGATCACCACGGCGGGGCCTTTCAGCATCCGGTGATCGTCGGT
>NZBC01000160.1 GCA_002687715.1 Planctomycetota bacterium
GCAAGAAGGTCGCCGCGGGCAAGAAGGTCGCCGCGGGCAAGAAGGTCGCCGCGGGCAAGAAGGGCGCCGCGGGCAAGAAGGTCGCCGCGGGCAAGAAGGTCGCCGCGGGCAAGAAGGCCGCCGCGGGCAAGAAGGCCGCCGCGGGCAAGAAGGCCGCCGCGGGCAAGAAGGTCGTCGCGGACAAGAAGGTCGCCGCGGGCAAGAAGGCCGCCGAGGGCAAGAAGGTCGTCGCGGACAAGAAGGTCGCCGAGGGCAAGAAGGTCGTCGCGGGCAAGAAGGCCGTCGCGGACAAGAAGGCCGCCGAGGGCAAGAAGGCCGCCGAGGGCAAGACAGAGAAGAAGGCCGCGACCAACGGCAACGCCACCAAGCCGACAGTCCGCCCCGAAGCCAAGGAGGACAAGAAGGGGTCCCGCAGCTCCCGCTCCCGCATGCCCGACTTCGACGACAAGAAAGCCGTGCAGCTCACCAAGGACGGCGTGCAGGACTATTCTTTCGGCGGCGGCAGCGCGGGCAAGAAGGCCTCCGCTCGCGTATCGTGGTCACCCGACGGGCAGCAGTTCTACGTGCGCCGACGGGATTCCCGAAACATCGCAGAGCTCTACCTGGTGGACTCTCTGGGTGATCCGCGCCCGAAGCTCCGTCAGTACAAGTACTCCCTGCCGGGCGACGAGGGGATTCGCAAGACCGAACTCTTCGTACTCGACCGTGGCGTGAAGAAGCTGGTTCGCGTGAAGCCACGCTGGCGCGACGAGAGCTACCTCGACGTTCGCTGGCTGAAGACCGGTGAACTGCGCGTCCTCCGGCGCGATCGCGCGCTCCGCAACGTCGAGTATGGCACCGTCGACCCCAAGACCGGCGACTTCAAGGTCCTGTTCAAGGAGGGGTTCCAGAGTGCCTATCTCAACACCCAGAGCATCCGCTACCTCGAGGGCGAAAAGAGCTTCATCTGGTGGTCCGAACGCTCGGGCTGGGGCCACTTCTACCTCTACGACATCGACGGCAAGATCAAGAGCGCGATCACCAAGGGTCCGTTCCGGGCCAGCCGCATCGTCGCGATCGATGAGAAGAAGTCCGTCATGTGGTTCCGCGGAAACGCCCGCGAGAAGGGCGAGAGCCCGTACTTCGAGCACCTGTATCGCGTGAACCTCGACGGGACCGGGCTCACCCTCCTCGATCCGGGGCCGATGAACTACCGTTCGTCTCTCTCCCCCACCAAGAATTTCGTCGTCGCGAACGGAACCCGCGTCGACGGGACGCCGAATTCGAGCCTCCGCGATGCCGAGGGGAACCTCGTCATGGACCTGGAGACGGCAGATCTCTCTCGCCTCTATCAGGTCGGCTGGAAGATGCCCGAGACGTTCACCGTCAAGGCCGCGGACGGCGTCACTGACCTCTACGGCAATATGTGGAAGCCGTTCGACTTCAATCCGAGCGTCAAGTATCCGATCATCCTGCACGTGTACCCGGGTCCCCAGCAGGAGGGCGTCTCGCATTCGTTCTCGGCCACGGCGTCACAGCAGCAGCTCGCCCAGCTCGGGTTCATCGTCATCCAGGTGGGACACCGCGGCGGCGCGCCCACCCGCGACAAGGCCTACGGGAGCTACGGCTACTTCAACCTCCGGGACTACCCGCTCGCAGACAAGAAGGTCGCGGTGGAACAGCTCGCGGCGCGTCACGACTTCATCGACATCAATCGCGTCGGGATGTACGGACACTCCGGCGGCGGCTTCATGACGGCGGCGGCCATGATGAAGCCCCCGTACAACGAGTTCTTCAAGGTCGGTGTCTCCTCGTCCGGCAACCACGACAACAACGTCTACAACAGCTCCTGGTCGGAGCGCTATCACGGCCTCAAGGAAGTCCCGATCGAGGAAAAGAAGGACGAGAAGTCCGCAACGTCCTCCTCGTCCAAATCGAAGGGTGACGAGAAGAAGGCGGCCACCAAATCCACGGCGAAGGCAAAGGACGCGAAGAAGAGCACCAAGACCAAGTTCGACATCCACGTGCCGACCAACGCCGAGCTCGCGGAGAACCTCAAGGGGCGCCTGCTCCTCGTGCACGGCGAGATGGACAACAACGTGCATCCGGCGAACACCATGCGACTCGTGGACGCGCTCATCAAAGCCAACAAGCGCTTCGACATGCTCATCATTCCCGGCGCCCGCCACGGCTACGGCCGCGCACAGAGCTACTTCCGTCGTCGGATGTGGGAGTACTTCGCCGAGCACCTCCTCGAGGACCGCCAGGTCGGAGCGGTGATCGACAAGAACTGATCGCCTGGCTACCTCGAGACGAACTCGCCGAAGTTCCGTTCGGCGAGTTCTTTCATGAACTTCGCCGTACCGCCCGCGACGCTGATCCCGATGGTGTTGATCCGGATCCGGCGGAACCGGTTCTTCGACGTGATCACGCGGATGATCTCATCCTGATCAGTGATCGCTCCGGCTGACGGAGCTCCGTCGGAGAGCAGGAACACCGTGTCGACGCTCGGAAGGTCGAGCGCCATGATCAGGGCATCGTAGACATTGGTCCCGCTGGTCGCCTTCAATGCGTCCACCCAATCGTTGGCTTCCTTCTTGCCGTTCCGGTTGGCACGCAGGAGCTCGCTCTGAAAGGCCGTCACCCGCGACTCGAAAGCGATGATCCCGAACCTGGTGTCAGCGGTGAATTGCTCCAGGACTCCCTTCAGGTTGTCCTTGGCCTTCTGGATCTTGGACACGCCGGTCCCTCTCGACGACATACTGCCGGAGATGTCGATGACGAAAGCGACCCGGTTGGAACGAACCGCGATCCCGTAGTACGACGCGTACCCGGCGGGCGGCGCACTGCGCTTCTTGACCTTCGGTTTGGGTGGCAGCGGGTATTCGCCACGGACGCGCTTCCACCACGAGCTCCAGTTCTTCGCGTTGCGGCCATAGTCGAACCCGGTGAGATCGACGAGCGCATCCACGAGGTCGTACAGCGAGCGTCCCTTCTCGGATTCGAGGCGACGGAGGAGGAAGTCAACCGTCTCCTTCTCGCGCACGTAGGTCAGGGCGTCGTAGGCCTCGGAGCGAACCTGGCCGCGCTTGTGCCTCGCGTTGGCGACGAGGACGTCCTTGACCTCCTGGGCGTGAGCCACCTTCAAGAGCCCCATTGCGATGAGGCGCATCTCCCAGGCCCGCGATCGTTTGGCCACCTTGATGAGGTCGGCGACGATCTTGCCCGAGCCGCTCTCGGCCTTCCACGACGCACCGAGCGCCTCGGACGCGATGAGCGGATCACGCGCGGTCCAGAGTTTGCGCAGGAACTTGACGACTCCGTCCCCCTTCTGGACG
The DNA here is from genome assembly GCA_002687715.1 of Planctomycetota bacterium. Taxonomy (GTDB): domain Bacteria; phylum Planctomycetota. The sequence continues at coordinate 3,318 of NZBC01000160.1, forward strand.
CCGAGGGACTCGATCGCGCGGCGGGCCGTCTCCCGGTCCGGACTCTTCACGAGCTTCTTCAATGGATCCACCGCGGCGGGGTGGGATTGGGTTCGCAGTGCCGCCAGCGCCGCGTCGCGAACGCCCTTCATCTCGTGAGTGAGGCCTCGTTCGGTGAGCCACTCCGTCACCGCGGGATCCGTCAGCTTCGGTACGGAGCGGGTGAGGTACGAGCTCGCTTTGTCGCCAGCTGCGGTGGCGATGGCGATCATCGTCTTCAACGCCTCGAGATTGCCGAACGGCTCGGCGTACGTGATCCAGTACCCCGCCTGGTAGGGCGGAACCTCCTCGGCAAGACGACGTGCGTGTTGATGGAAGCGCGAGTCCTTCTCGCGCGAGAGCGCGCGCATCGCCGACGAACGCAGGTTCATGGCCGCGCTCTTGGTGAGATAGGGTTCGACGAACCTCTCGTAGGTCTTCTCGAGTGGGTAGCTCGTCGTGATGACGCTGAGCAATCCGTTCCTGCCTCTGTCGTCCTCTTCTTCAAACGCCTTCACGAGCAGCTCGAAGCCGACATCGTCCTTGACGGTGGCGATCGCCCGATAGGCCGCCTGCTTGAGCGAGACGTTCTGGTTCGGGCGCGTCGCCACGTCCAGTGCGCGACGTCGCCAGTCGATGTCGAACTTCTTCAACGCGTACAGCGCCGCGCTCTGGTCGGGATAGGAATACGGACCGGCAAGGACGTGATCGATGAGCTTCAGGACCGTGGCGTCCGGCGTGTAGGCGAGTCCTCGAATCAACCCCGCGCGGATGGCCGGCGCCTTCTCGTCCTTGAACTGCTGCAGGAGGAACGCGCGCCCGACCGGCTGCTTGCGCGCACCGATCGACGACGCGAGCCGCGCACGCTGCTTCGGTTGCTTCGCGTATTCCTGGAGCAGATCGTCGAGGGTCTTCGCCGCGGGCTGGGCGCAAGCGGAACCGAAGAGTAGCAGCAGAAAGAGGACACGCAGGTCGATGGTCTCAAGCGCCCGAGGGAGGGAAGGGCGGGCGCAGGTCGATGACGCAATCCTACTGGATGGGAGTCGTCAGAGGATTCGTCATTCCGTCGGCATGCCCTGGCGAGCGGTCGCGAGATCGCGCGCTCGCCGGCGCTAGGGGCGCCGTGGGCGTCGCCGGGATCAGATGAACGGTGGGGGGCGGCTCCCCAAGGGGAACCGCCCGCAATCCAGCCCTAGTTGAACTGGACGAAGACGCGGTTCGGCGTGCCGCCGTCGACCGCGAGGTTGCCGCTGAGCACCTGCCCGCCAACCAGGGTCACCGTAACGGCGGTGCCCTCGTGGTCGGTCGCGCCTTGGGTGCCCGGGTCGGTGTCGGCGTCGAACTCGAACGTCATGTTCTCGAAGAGACCACCGGCGAACGCGAACGCGATGGTCGCGAAGTTGGCACCGCCGAGCGAGTTCGTGCCCGTGAACCCCGAGCCGGGGTACGGATTGGAGGCGGCCATGTCCAGACCGGCTGTGACTGCCGAGTTGTTGCGGTAGCTGCTGCCCTGATTGAACACGCCGGACATGCCGGTCTGGTCGGTGTCGAAGAAGTCGCCGACCGCCGCGGAGCCCGGGGTCGCCGAGCTGAAGTCGAGCTTCACGCTCAAGATGCCTACGGGGGCGCCGGAATGGGTGATCCGCCAGAAGCCCGACGTGCTGATGCTGTTGTAGGAGTTGTCGCCCACACACTCGACCACGATGGTCGGGTTGTTGGCCGCCGTGGCCTCGAGGCACGCGCTGAGACTGATGCCGTCCGGGTGACCCGGGTTGAACATCAGCATCTGTGCCGTGAGGGCGAACGGGCCTGTGGGCGCGAACATCGTCGAGATGCCGCCTCCCGGCATCGGGATCGGGGTCCCGTAAAGCGGAAGGAGGAGCGGATCGCTGAGGTCGAGGTTCACGATCTGGCCGGCCGGGGTCGTGAAGTACGCGGGCACGCCCGCGCTGGGCGTGATGAACAGGTCGAAATAGCCGCCGGGGAGGCCGCTCAGGTTCAGCGTGTGGAACGACCCGATGGCCATGTTCGCGACGATCGGCCCAATGAACGGATCGTTGGTCAGGCCGTCGATGTCGAGGCTCGCGTCGGTCTGGTTGACCTGCCAGGCCTCGGACGGGAACGGAGGTGCCGGCACGGACGCCGAGCCGCCGGAGCGGTACAGGCCGATGTTGGCGCCCGTCGGGGACGGGTCGCTCGAGTCGAACCAGAACGAGTACATGCTGCCCCAGCGGAGCATGTTGTCCTCGAGACCGGCGCCAGCAACCGGGTGCATCCAGGTGACCCCGTTGGACGCCGTGGACGCGCTCCAGGTTCCGTTGTCTACCGGCTCACCGCTGTGGTACTCAGGCGCGTGGAAGCCGGTGCCTGTGATGGTCACGCCGGAGCCAAACGTCACGGAGAATGATCCTGCGGAGTCGTGGCAGTTGAGGTTGTGCACCGCATACTCGAAGTGCCACGTGCCGTTGCCGTTGTCCGTGCGCTTCAGGCCGACCGTGAACCGGCCGCCGTCGGCTCCGGGCACATCGACGACCTGGAGCAGGACGCCGGGGTCGAGCACGGCCCATGCGTTGATCGCGGGCTGCTCGCGCACGGTCGGGCCGGAGTGGCTGAGGGAGTAGTTGCTCGCCGAGCCGGTCATCGACGTCATCCGGTAGGACGCGTTGTTGTTGTCGTTGCCAGCCGTCGCGTCTTCGGGCTGGATGTACTGGGCTTCGGTGATGAAGGTGTCGGTCGTGTTCAGCAGCGACAGCGGAACCCGCAAACGCCGGTAGTTGGGGATCGACGAGGTGTGGTTCGTGTACGGATAGGGGAAGTAACCCGTCGACGCGTTCACCTCGGACTTCGGCCCGAGACCGTTCTGCTGACCGTTGAGGCTCGCGCCGTACGGATCGGAGCAGCCGACTCCGAGCGCCTGCCAGTTCCCCGAACCCGTACACGTCTGGCACAGGCTGTTCTGAAGCGCACCGAACCCGTGCTTCAGCCATGACTGACCGACCATCATGAACCGACCGCTGCTGTCGTAGCGGTAGAGGTTCTGTCCAATGACCGGATGCTGGTTGTTGTTCGCCTGCCAGGTCAGGTTGGACGTACCGATGTTGCAAGACGTGGTGCCGATGGCGAACGCGTCGTGGGTCGCGTCGGCGGTGTAGTTCGAGGGACCGGTGAGGTCACCGACGATGACGTCGGGCTGCCCAACCGCGATCCCGACCACTACGACAAAGACGCACATGACGAGCGCCACGCGGAGGACATACTGGCGAATCATTGGCAGACGCTTTCCTATGGACCAACAGACAGATTGGATCGCAAGCTAGGTTGGGGGGACCTGTCAGGAGACGCGTACATTCTACAGGGCCCCCTGGGTGCAGACCAACACCGCGGTCCGACCTGTCGCGATCCCGAAAAACCGGCGATCCCCGGCCGATCGTTGACCAATGTTGCCCCAGTGGGCCGATTTTGATCCCCGCGGCCGCTGCGCCAGCTCCTGCGATGGGCTGCTGCTTGATGTACTCGCTGGGGCCGGTGCCTGGCAGCCGGTCTCCCCGTGGTCGGAGGCCGATGGAGATCAGGGCGGTGTTCATCGAGTACCGCCTGCGAGGTTGGGAGAGCTCACTCCGAACATCGGCTCTCGCACGCCGCGACGAGCGCAGACCTTGCGGTTCTGCTCCGTCCTGCACGCCCTCAGCGCTTCACTGCCCCCGTGCGATTCATGGGGTTTCCGCGTGGGAGTCGTAGATCATCTCCTCGCATCGTCCGCGGGTATCATCCGCAGATGTCCCAAGCACACTGGTTTCCCGCCATCGAACCCCATGCCTCCGGCTTCCTGAAAGTCGGCGCTCCCCACGAGATCTGGTTCGAGGAGTGCGGGAACCCGAACGGCGAGCCGTTCGTCTTCTTGCACGGGGGCCCGGGCGCCGGCTGCTCCGAGAAAGACCGCCGATTCTTCGATCCCTCGGCGTTCCGCATCGTTCTTTTCGACCAACGGGGCTGCGGCCGGTCCCGCCCCGCCGGCGAGCTCGAGAACAACACGACCGACGCGATCATTGCGGACATCGAGAGTCTGCGCGAGGAGCGCGGTATCGAGACGTGGCACGTCTTCGGCGGCTCCTGGGGGAGCACCCTGGCTCTCGCATACGCCCAGGCCCACCCCGAGCGCGTGCGGAGTCTCGTCCTGCGAGGGATCTGGCTCCTGCGCCAGGAGGAGCTGGTCTGGTGGCTCTACGGCATGCGCTGGGTGCAGCCCGAACTCTGGGAACAATTCGCCCATCACATCCCGGAGAACGAGCGCGACGATCTGCTCTCCGCATACTGGAAGCGCCTCACCGGGGACGACCGCGCCGTGGCGCTCGCCGCAGCGCGATCCTGGAGCATCTACGAAGGGTCCTGCTGCACGTTGCTTCCGAACGAGGAGTTCTCAGGCGCCTTCGCCGAGGACGATCTGGCCTGGAACCTCGCGCGGCTCGAAGCGCATTGGTTCCGCAACGTCCGCTTCGACCCCGACGACCGGCTGCTGCGGGATATCGACAAGATCCGACACCTACCCGCGTTCGCGGTTCACGGTCGCTACGACGTCGTATGTCCGGTGCGCAACCTCCATGATCTGCGGACGGCCTGGCCGGAGCTGTCATGGCGGATCGTCGGCGACGCGGGCCATTCCTCTCACGAACCCGGTATCACCGAACAGCTCGTCGCGGCAACGAACCGCATCGCGCGGACCGGCAGCCCGGCCCTCGAGCAATGACCGCGACCGCCGCCAAGGAGACCGTCCTCATCACGGGCGCAAGCGCCGGAATCGGACGCGAGCTCGCTCGCCTCTTCGCCGCCGACGGCGCCGATCTCGTCCTCGTCGCACGCCGCCGGGATCGACTCGACGAGCTGTCCCGCGAACTCTCCGACTCGCACGGTGTCGGAACCACCGTCATCGCCCAGGACCTCTCGACCCCGGATGCCGTCAACGCACTCGTCGCTGAGCTCGACGCCACCGGGTCGCCCATCGACGTCCTCGTGAACAATGCCGGGTTCGGGGCCAACGGACCATTCGCGGACCTCGATCTCGAGATGCAGTCGGCCATGGTGCGCCTCAACGTCACGACCTTGATGGAGCTCACCGGCCGCCTCCTCCCTCGACTGACCAAAGCGCGCGGCGGCATCTTGAACGTCGCTTCAACGGCCGGGTTTCAGCCCGGGCCGAGAATGGGCGTGTACTACGCGACGAAAGCGTTCGTCCTGTCGTTCTCAGAGGCGCTTCACGAAGAGACCCGCGGGACCGGACTCACGGTGACCTGCCTCTGCCCGGGGCCGACCCGGACGGAGTTCCTGACCGCTGCCGGCATGGAGGAGCCGCTGATGTTCCGGATCGGGGCGGCGTCCGCCCTCTCGGTGGCCAAGGCGGGTCACCGTGGATTCCGAAAGGGCCGCGCGGTCGTGATTCCGGGCTTCAGCAACAAGCTCGCGATGCTGCTCGTCCGTCTGACTCCCCGCAGGTTCGTCCGGAAGATCGTCAAACGCCTGCAATAGCGGTGGCCCGAGAAGCCACTCCCCGTTGCCTCGACGGAGGTCCTCGACCTTCGCGCGGACCCTTGTCCATGGCGACTCCCACCCCGCCCAATGCCACGAGGCGACGGGGATGCTCCTCCTCGGCGAGATAGACGGCGCCCATCCCGCCTGTACCCAGCAGGCGTTGAGCGCGATACGCACCAAGCTGCTCGAGCGGACCCGCTCCGGGCACCACCAGGCGACGCCCGGATCGACGACCTGGGTCGTGCGGAGCTCCATCCACACCTCCGCGCTGGACTCGGCGAGATCGGGGCACCGCGCCTGGTATTCCTGGAGCGTGAGCGGGCCCTTGCTTGCAGGTCGGCCGCCTAACACCCAAAGAACGGCTCGAGGGGATCCGTCATGCCACGCTCGGGGGTCAACGCATCTCGAGGACGTCGCGGAGGATCGGCTCCATCTTGGTCACTCCCGCGGTCTTCCCGAACGCCAGAGCCTCCGCCTTGGACATCCCTTCGAACCAGTGGGCGTTCAGCGCGAGCAGGGTCCCGACCCGATTCCCTGATCCGCAGTACACCAACGTCGTCCCATCCTCACTCGCTGCCATTGCCTTTCGAAGCTCGAGTCCGTTCTCTCTCGACTGACCCTCGCGGCCCTTGACCGGGATGCGGACGAAGTTGACCCCGGCTTCCCTGGCCTTCGCCTCCTCCCATCCCGTTCCGCTCTCGTCGGCCGGACGCAGGCAGATGAGATTCGTGCAGCCGGCCTTCGCCAGGGACTGCATCTGCTCCTCGAGGATCTGGCCGCCCGTGTAGAGGCCGTCGGCCGGCTGTCTCAGGTTCTTGACGCCGATACCCTCCACGGTGCGCAGCTCCGATTGGACGCAACCCACGAGCATCGACCCGGAGAAGAGCACGAGGACGAGGTATCGCATCAGACCCGGATGATACCCGAAAGGCCGGGACCGACCCCTTGATCCTCACGCCGCGTGAGGCCGTAGCATGCCTTCGAGATGGCGCCCGCCGATGGCATCGACTCATCGCGGCGTTCACCGGCGGCAACCCGGGCATCGAATCGTCGCTGCGACGGATGCACGAAGAGGAGCCGAGCGCGCGATGCAAGTTCGGTATCGATCCCGCGATTGCCAACTGGGTCGCTCCCGTTCCTTCGGATGACGAGGGCGCCCCCGGTCCCTGGCCAACAAAAAGGGGAGCGGCCCATTCGAGCCGCTCCCGCGCACGTCGCGATCCCGGGCTGGCACCCGACGGACCGCATTCGACCGGAGATTCTACGCCCGGATGCCGCACGACGGCAACTGCCCACCCACCCAAAACCCCCACAGACGCCAGCCTGGGAGTGGGCCCGAAAAGCCGGGAGTGCCAGGGAGAACCGAGGAGCCCGAGATCCAGATCAGATCCGTTTCTGCTCCTGGGTTCTTCTGATCTCCTCGCCGAGCGCTGTCAGAGGGTGCTGAGGTACGCGAGCAGATCTTCCAGCTCCCTCGGCGTCGGGCCGCGAGCCGGCTTCGGCGGATGGCCCCCCTCGGTGAACACGGCCCTCAGCGTCCTCGCGCGGCCGTCGTGCAGGAAGTGCTGGCGCTGACCGAGACCGGCGAGCGAGGGCGGGTTGAACCGCTTCCGTCCGCGCGCGTCCGCGAGGCCCACGTCGACTGTCCTCGGCGACGTGAACCGCGGGCCGTCGTGGCACTGGACACATCCAAGGGTCACGAACAGCTTTCGGCCCCGGTCGGCCGAAGGTGGACGCGACGACACTCCGCGCGCTGCAGCGGGTGCGGGCGGAGCGTCGAGCGTCTCGAGATACGCCACCAGGTCGGAGACCCCTTCCAAGCCGAGGCGACCTCTCATCGTAGAGGTGATCGAACTCTCCACCTGCTCCTTGAGCGACCCGAACCTCCCCGTCCACCCGAACGGCGCGGTCCCACGGACGCCCAACAGCGAAGGGATGCGCTTGGCCGCGCCATAGTCACCATCGCCCAGCGTGTCGGCGACGCCGTTCGTCGTGTGTCCGTCGACGTGGCAGCTCGCGCAGCTCATCCAACCGTCGTGGGACAAGCGCGCGGAATGAAACAGTCGGTCGCCCCGGGCCACGGCGTTCGGTCGCGGGGTGGCGCCGAGCGAGATCGTGCGTGCCGGCCCCTTCCCCCCGAGGTCCGCGACCGATACGGAGTCATCGAACGTATTCGCCGTCCACGCGAAGTCACGACCACTCTCGATGACCACGGCACGTGGCCCTGCGCCGACCTTCACGCGCCGCGCATTGGCTTCGCGGAGTCCGAACAACGCAAGCTCGTCTGATCCCGCCAACGCGACCGCGACCCGGTCCGGAGACCGGCTGGCGACAGCACTCGGATCAGCGGCGCCGCGACCCACGTCCCCCAGCGGGAACGCCACGTGAGCGGGCCGCGACGCGGCAGGGGGCTCCTCGCCGGGGATCGCGATGCTCCGAACCCGGTGCCGGACGAGCAGCCCCCAATGCAGGTCGTCCCGCTCGGTGGTGGCAAGCCGATCCACGGTGCGCCCAGCGACGAGGAGCTCTGCTCGGCCATTCGGCCCCAGGCCGATGGCGCAGAGGCTGTGTTCCGGAAGCTCCTCGATGCGACTGATCCCTCCCGACTCCTGATCGAGAACGGCCAGGCGGCCGCCGTACGCTTCCGAGACGATCAACGTCCCCGCGCCCGTCGCCACCACGTGCTTGGGAGGGAACGGAAGATCCGTCGTCCACTTCACGCGAAGGCAGCCGCTTCCGTCGAGTCCGAAGCCGGTCACCCGCCTGGCCCAGCGCGAGACGACGTACGCGTCGCCATCGACCGCCAGGCCCACCGGATCCGCAACCGGCGCGCGCGCGAGGACGCGCCCGGCGCCGCTTGCCGTGGCGTCAATGGTGAGCAACTCCTCGCCCGGACCATCCGCCGCGACCAGGTATCTCTCCCCTACCGCCACCGCCACGATGCCCCGTCCGACCTTCCAGGTCTCCACCACCTGCTCGGCCTTCAGATCGATGAGGCTGATCTCGCCGGTCCCTTCCAGCCCAACGTAGAGCCGGTTCGCGGACTCGTCGAGGGCCAGCGCGACGGGTCGCCGCGCACCGGTCGTCGCCGCCGCTTCACGATCATCGACCTTCTCGTCGCGTGGCGTTCGCTCGACGACCTCGAGCAGCTGCGCCAACGCCACCCGGGCGGGACCAAATGGGTCGCCGGTGGTGCGCCCGCGATCGTCGCTCTTCACCGCGTGCTGCGGCGTGACGGGGAACACTCCAGCCCGGGGTTCGTAGCGCCCTGTCGCGAGGTAGAGGCCCCCGCCGACCATGGGGACCGGGACGAGCGAGTTCATCCACGGCGCAGCACCCGTTGCCGCGCCGATCACGGCGGTTCGCAGACGCC
>NZBC01000161.1 GCA_002687715.1 Planctomycetota bacterium
CGTTCCTCGTGGCGGCGGGCCTGCTCATTGCCGCACCGGTGATCCTGCGCGCGCGGCGAAAGGAGGCGCTCGTTGCGGGTGCTGCGCTGGCGGGGATGGTGGTCTGTGGCTGGATGTTCCTCGAGACGTCCGGCCTGGCCGCGGCCGTCCAGAAGCGCGGCATCTGGCTCGTGGTGCTCGCATACCTCGCGCGTTTTCTCCCGTTCACGGTCCGGATGTTCCGTAACGGGTTCCGTTCCCTCGATCCGGATGAGGAGGACGCCGCGCGCATCCTTGGCCACGGTTGGTTCTCGAGGGCCGTCAACGTCCAGGCGCCGCGATTGTCCGGCGTGGTCATGAGCGTTGTCGTGCTCTCATGGGTGCTCTGCTTCACGGAGCTTCCGGCGACGTTGCTCACGCTGCGGCCGGGCTGGCAGTCGGTCCAGGTGCGCATCTTCAACATGGTGCACTACCAGTCCATCGGTGAGGTGGCCGCGTTGTGCGTGCTCGTGGTGATCCTGACCTCTCTGCCCGTGGTGATCCTGTCGATGTTCGCACGTCGAACCGGAAAGGTCCTGTGAGTCTCGCGCTGCACATCCAGGGGCTCCATGTCCCGATCGACCTCGAGGACGTCCTTCACAGCGTCGACCTCGACCTCGCGGCCGGCGAGTACGGTGTCGTGCTGGGGCCGTCTGGCGCCGGAAAGTCGACTCTGCTTCGCGCCATCGCGGGGCTGATGCACGCCGAGGGCCGCATCGTCATTGGCCAGAAGACGGTTTGCGACGATGGGCAGCTGGTGGCGCCCCGAGACCGGGGCATCGGGTTCCTCTTCCAGGGGTTGGCACTGTGGCCGCACATGACGGTGTGGGGGCATCTGCGGTACGCGCTCGAAGGCGCGAGGTTTCCGCGCGGCGAGCAGGCGGATCGCATTCGCGAGACCCTGGAGCCTCTCGGGATCGACGGGCTCGGTGATCGTCGCCCCGGCCAGCTCTCCGGCGGGGAGAAGCAGCGACTCGCACTCGCACGGGCGCTGGTCACCCGTCCGGGACTCGTGTTGCTCGACGAGCCGACGTCGTCCGTGGACCCGGAGACGGCCCGCGACGTGACCGGGCTGCTGGCCGATCTGAACCGGCGCTTCGGCAGCACCGTGCTCCACGTGACCCACGACCAGGCGGAGGCGCTGGCACTGGCCGACCGGGTGTTCGTGATGGCGGACGGCGTGGTCCTGCAGACCGGATCCCCTGAAGACGTGTACGAGCGCCCGAGCGGAGTGCGCGTCGCACGCTTCGTCGGGGATGGCGGGGTGGTCCCCGCGACACTCGACGGCAACGGCGGCGCCGACTCGCCGCTGGGGCCCATTGCCGTGGACGCTGCGGGCCTCGAGGGTGCGGTGTGGGTGTTGCTCCGCCCGGAGCACCTGGTCGAGGCCGAACGCGGTGAAGGCGTTCCGGTCGAGGTGGTGCGTGTCGGCTATCGTGGAGGTGCGTTCGCGGCGCAGGTCGAGGTCGCGGGTGAGGCCCTCACCGTTCATCTCACCCGCCGGCCGGTCGTGGGCGAGACGCTGCGGCTTCGTGTCGTGGGACGACCGATGGCCGTCGAGACTCGGAGGGACTCATGAGCATCGGGAAGCTCATTGCACTCGTCGTCTTGCTCGGAGGTGTGCTCTTCCTGGTGCTGCACCTCGTCGACAAGCCGGAAGGAGTGCTCGAAATCTCCGACGTGTGGCCGGAGAACGACCGTCCGCGCGAGCGGCGCGATCCGATCCCGTTCACCCGCAGCCAGCAGTGCAGGGAATGCCATCCGGACGTGTGGCGCGAATGGTACGGATCGCACCACCGTCTCGCCTACGTGAACCCCGAGGTCCAGCGGCTTTCGAAGGGCTTTCAGGACCGAGATTGCCTGCCCTGCCACCTGCCGCGGCCGATCCCCGAGACTGGGTTCGGCTACGGAATCCGGCCGCTGGAGCGGGGCGCGGCGCGCGAGGACGGCGTCGATTGCTTCACGTGCCACCACTTCCCGAAGAGCAAGGTGATGCTCGCCGCGGGGCCGCTCGGCCCCGGCGCGGCGAACGCACCATGCCAGCCGGCGGTGGCGAAGATCGTCCAGACTCCGAACCTCTGCGCCCCCTGCCACGACCAGCACAAGGTGCACCAGGAATGGCTGGAGTCGCGCTTCGCCGTTGCTGGTGACGGGTTCAAGGACTGCAACAGCTGTCACATGCCGGAGGTGGAACGAAAGCGCGCAGCCGGTGGACCGCGAACCGGCCGCCACCATGGCTTCCCCGCTGCCCATGATCCGGCGATGCTGAGATCAGCCGGGTCAATGACCGTGACCGTCGCCGGCCAGCGCAGACTCCTGGTCGTCGTCGCGAATGATGGCACCGGCCACAACTTCCCGGCCGACGAGCGCCACCGCGCCGTCGACCTTCACCTCATCGTGCACACGGCGGACGGACGGCGTCACGATGTGCGCGTGGCGCGATTCCGGAACCCGTATCGTCCCGACTTCGAGTACGTCAACCCGCTGCCGAAACCCGGCGACACCTACCCGGCGGACCTCACGATCGGTGAACTCGGCTACGCGAAGGTCATCGCGACGCGGATCGCCGCCTCGTTCCATCCCGTGCGTAAGGTGCCGTATCCGCAATCGACGCAAATCCCCGCCGGGGAGAAGCGCTCGTACCAGATCACGCTGCCGGAGGGTTCTGTCGGCGCGACGTTGCGCCTGTGGTATAGATCGAATCCGTTCATGGCTGACAAGGACGCGGTGTTGCTTCATGAGAAGGTGCTGGAGAAGCTGTAGTCTCGTCCTGATCGCGTTCGTCCTCGCGGCGTGTCCGACGAAGACGGAAGGCGGCGGTGGCGACGGATCGTTCGAGGTCCAGGATCCGCTGACTCGCCGGCTGATGGATCCAGACGCGACCACTGACGAGCGCATCGACCGGGTTCTCGCCGAGGCGAAGCCGGGGAACACGGCGGCGCTGCCGGCGCTGCTGCGGGTGATGCGACACCGATCCCAGGCGGCGTTCCTCGTCGTCAGCGATGGTAAGGCCCGGTTCGGCTATCGGACGGTGGAGCTCAGAGAGACGCAGAAGGACACGCGTTCGATGGAGCGGGTCGCGGCGATCGTCGCCCTGGAGGCGATCAACTCGCCCGTCGCGCTGCCGGACCTCGTCCTCGCGCTCGACGATGTGAACGAGGTCGTGCAAAACCACGCCGCCCGGGCGCTGGTTCGCCTCGGCAACCGCGCCGGTATCCCGACGCTCATCGCGAACCTCGACAACCGCATCCTGCAACGGGAGACCGCCAACCGTCTCCTCGAGGAGATCTCGGGCAAGCAGGGGTTCATCGCCGATGCGGGGTGGGCGGAGCGTCAGAAGGGCCTGGCTGCCTGGCAGGAGTGGTGGGCCGGCATCCAGGCGTCCGACGAGAGGCTCCCGATCGAGGGCCGCGCGTACCAGATCGGTGCCGACGCCGAGGCCGACCGGCGAATCGGGTTCTTCGTCGACGTGGTCGGGCAGTACCAGTTCTTGTTCCACGAGCAGGCGCGCAAGGCGCTCATCCGGATCGGAGAGCCGGCGCTTCCGTTCCTGCGCGAGGGCGTCGAGCGCGCCCGCAAAGACGACAACGCGACCACGCGCGCGGGAATCGCGCAGATCCTCGAGACCATCGATCACCCGAACGGACGTGAGCTGCTGCGCGATCTGCTCACTGATGCCAGTGGTAGCGTCCGCGCGCGGGCGGCGGAGGCGTTCGGCAACCTCGCGGGCAAGGGCGCGATCGCGGCGCTGCAGGGGGTCCTGGGTGACCGGGATCCCGGGGTGCCCATCGCCGCGCTCGATGGGCTCGGCCGCATCGGTGGCGCCGACGCGTTGGCGGTCATCCGCAGGTACGTCCCGGGCGAGGACAGCGCTCTCCAGGAGGCCCACATTCTCGCGACCTTCGCCGCGAGTCGCGGGCGTGAGCAGCGCGACCGCACCCTCGCGATGCTCCTCGGTGTGTCGATCGCGACGCGCAACGCCGCGCACGCGGTCCTCGTCCGCATCACCGGCGACGACGCCGGCTACGATTCGCTCGCCACGGAAAGCGCGCGCAAGGAGGCGATGGAACGGTATCGGGGGCTTCTCGGCGGATGAGGGACTACGCGGTGATCAGTCGTCGTGCGATGTGCCTCGTGCTCCTGGTCGGCGCGTTCGTCATCGGACAGACGCCGGTGTTCGTGGGCGGTCGTCTCGATGCCGTCTGGTCAGACGGATCGGGTGGAGTGCACGTGCAGAGCGGCCACGCCGTCGTACGTCTGGCCAAGGGGGTGGCGGGGCTTCGTCCCGTTGACGACCCGCCGCGGACGCTCGCGCCAGGACTCTCGTTCTTCGACGTACTGGGCGGTCGCGAGCTCTACGTCGACGCGTCGGAGGTCCGTGTCGGCGGCTCCGTGGGCGCCGTTCCACTCGCGCAGTCGCTGTTGCGTTCCGCGCCGCCGGGGCCACCCGTGCGGCTGCCCCTCCTGCTGCCCGGAGAAGGCTGGGTCGCTCCCGCGCGGCCCCGCTTCCTGTACGCATCGGGCGACGCCGCCCCACGCCCGCTCGATGTCCCCACGGACGGGACTCTCGAACTCGGGTGGGGCGTCGGAGACCCGCTCGAGGTGGGGCTGCTCGTGCCCCATCTCCTGGCGCGGCGTCATCCGGCCGGCGTCGATCTGATCGTTGGGACGAGCCCCCACTTCACGCTCCACCCAGCGGGCGGCGGCGCCCCACGGAAGCTCCAGCGTCCTCCCTTCGACGACATCGACGGGATCCTCGACTTCCCGTTCGACATGGCGCCGCTGTGCCGCGACCTCGACGGCAACGGCAAGGACGACCTCCTCGTCGCCGATCCGAGCGCGGGTGCGGTCGCCCTCTACCTCGACCTCGATGCCGAGACCCCCAAGCCGACTCGCGTTCTCCTCGTCGACGGCCTCCTCCTCGCCGCCTGGGCCGACGACTTCGACGGCGACGGTCGCACGGACCTCGTCCTGCTCCGTGCCACCAAGCCCGGCCTCGCCGGCCAGATCAAGGTCATCCAGCAGGGCCTCATCACCACGGAGACCCTCTTCTACCCCGGACTCGCGACCGACGGTCCGTTCCCCAAGTCCCCGAAGCACCGCCGCAAGCTCGAGCTTGCGATCGCCATCGGCGTCCAGAACGAGATCCGCCAGGCGGCGTTCCCGGCGCTGCTGGTTCCCATGCCGGGTCCGAGCTTGCTCTACGTCGCACCCGACGGCACGACCCGAAGACTGTCTCTGGAAGACGACACCAACGCCGAGTTGCGGCGCATCCCCGCCGGCGAATCGCTTGACGGTTTTCACGCGGTCCGATCTGGCGACGGCGTCGCGTTCGCGTGGGTCCTGGGGCGGGGGGGTCGGGTGTACTGGGTCAAGGACTGACGTCGCGAGGGGGCGTCGGTCGTTCTCCTTGTCCTCCTCGTCAGCGCTTCGCGGTCACGTACACGACTCCCGTCGCCGTCTTCAGCCGCGCTGCGGCCGCGCCTTCGCCCATCGACACCACGCCGTAGCCGGTGACCTTGCCGGTCCACGTGAACTCGGTCGTGGCGTCGCCGAGCTCGTAGCGGCCGGCTTCGGTCTTGCCGTAGGTGACGGTGACGGTGCAGGTCTTGGCGTCCGCCTTGAAGTCGACCAGGTCGAGGATGCCGTCGCCGTTCCAGTCGTGGGAGAGGACGCGGCGGTGGCGCAGGGACCAGGTTTCGAAGGTGCGGTTGTCGACCTTGTCGGAGAGGCTCAGGGTGGGGGAGCGGGGGAAGGGGGCGCGGGCGCCCCCGGTGCCGAGGTAGAGGTGGTAGTCGAGGGTCACGCGGAAGCCGAACATGCGGCGGAGCGCTTCGGACTTGACGTCGCCGGCGAAGACCGAGAGGAAGAGGTCGGCGATGCCGTCGCCGTTCACGTCCCCGACGTCGGGGCCGGACGAGAGCACACCCGGAAGCAGGAGCACCTGTGCGGGGGCGCGGGCGGGCTGACCCGTGTTCTTGAAGAACAGGAGATCGGTGCGGCGGTCGGGGAAGGTGCCGCCCTTGGCTTCGGTGCGGGTGAGGACGAGGTCGCAGACCTTGTCGCCGTTGAGGTCGGTGAGATCGACGTCGGTACGACGGAGGATGCCGAGCCCCGCCTGTGCGCGCGCCTTGAGCGGGAAGAGATTCATGGGCGCGGCGAATCCCGTAGGGGTGCGCGGCACGGCGTAGAGCCCGTCGCGACCCAGCCAGGCGGGCACCGACGCACCGGAATAGAGCCGGGCGAGCTCGGAACGCGGGCGCATTCGACGGACCTCGACGAGTCCGCGACCGGTGCGCCGGCGCACGACCCGGGTCGGCGGTCCCGGCATCCTCTCCGGTGGCCCGGCGGGCTTGCCGTCCGCGCCACCACGCACGAGGAGGTCGCCCTCGAGTCCGGGGACGAACACGTCCTGACGACCATCGCCATCGATGTCGTCGCCCCAGGTCCAGTGGTGGGGCACGCCCCGGTGACCGGGGGGGAAGAGGAGGTCGACCCTGCACCACGGTCGTGGCTTTCCGTTGCCTCCGGCCCCGCCTGGGATGACGGCGAGGCCATCGGCGGCCAGCGTCACGATGTCGTAGCCCGCGGGTGGCACCACCCTGGCGAGCGCGATCGCCGCGACGCCGGCGGGGACTGGAATCACGCGCGGCGGCCCGAAGCCGGCGTTGCCCGGCAGCCGCAGCCGGATCTCCCATCGCGGCGGGTCGGCCAGCGCGAAGAAGAGATCCTTCCTGCCGTCCCCGTCCATGTCGGCCTCGGTGAGGTCCTGGTACGGGAGCTTCAGATCCGTTTCCAGCGCGATGAGCTCCAGCGTCTGGCCACGGATCGCGGACGTGCCCAAGGCCGCGACGAGAAGCACCAACAGACGTTCACGGATTCCGTGACCGCTCACGTGTGGATCTCCCGGCGATGGAAGAGGAGGATGCCGAGCCCCGCGAAGCTGATCAGCCACAGCGCGGGTTGCCAGACACACGCGGCGATGTACTCAACGGAGTCGACGCGGTCGGCATCGAGCTGATAGCCCTGCGCGAGCTTGCCGAGGACGGTGGCCGGGTGCATGGCGCGTTCGGTGAACACCCACTCCGGAACGTCGCCGCTGACGAACCCGAAAAGCAGCGGCCCCACGGTGGCTACGAGCGCGAGTACGACCGCGGTGGCGCCATCGTCCATACGCGTCGAGATGCACAACGCGAGGAGCGGCGGGATGAGCAACGCCGGCAGCGGCAGAAGGACGAGCCGGAACATGAATCCGGCCATCTCGTCCGCGCCGATGACCACGTACTCCTCGTAGAGGACGTCGCCATAGCCGCACAGGGTCGATCCCGCGACGAGTGCGATGATCAGTCCGGTGACGTAGATCGCCATCACGAACAACGACGTCGCGGTCGCATGCGCGAGCACGACCGCCGGACGCCCCACGGGCCGCAACATCACACCGCGGAGTGCGCCCGACGCCGCGTCGCCGCTGATCGACACGGCGCCCAGTACCGTGGTGAGTCCGATGATGACGGCGACGAGGAACCGCAGTGCGCTCGCCACCAGCCGTGCGCCCTCGCCGTCACCGGCGCTGCTGAATGCGATCGACAGCACCACCGACCCCAGCGCCCCGCCCGCGATCCACCGCGGGAGTCGCCGGCGGCGCAGCAGCGCCAGGTCCAACCGGAGGAGCGACCAGAACCCGCTCACGACGCGACCTCCTCGGTACGCGCGAGGAACAGCTCCTCCAGCGAGGGCCGCCGGGGGCTCAGCACCGAGACGCTCGCGCCTGCCTCGATGAGTGCGCGGTTGAGGCTCGCCGGGTCGACGTTCCGGGCCTGGACGAGGAAGCCGCCCTCGTCCACACGGTAGTCGTCGGGACCCGCGTGCGCTTCGATGACCCGTTGCGCCACTTCCACCGGCTCGGCGACGATTCGCAGCTCGCTGGCGCCTTCTTTCATCAGCGCATCCAGCGGACCCTCACGGGCCAACGTGTGCTCGTGGACGATTCCGACCTGCGTGCACAGGTTCTCGACCTCGTGCAGCAGGTGGCTCGAGATGACGAAAGTCAGCCCGCGTTCCGCGTTCAGCCGCAGGATGAGGTCGCGGACGTCGCGGATACCTTTGGGGTCGAGTCCGTTGGTCGGCTCGTCGAGGATGATCAGGCGAGGGTCGGGAGCGAGCGCCAGTGCGATCCCGAGCCGTTGCTTCATCCCGAACGAGAACGTCCTGACCGGGCGGTTCATCGCCTCGCCGAGCCCGACCTCCACGAGCAGTTCCTGGGCGACCCCTCTCGCGATGGGGTCCGTGAGCCGGGAGAGCGACAGCAGGTTCTCGAGTGCCGACAGCTGCCCGAAGAAAGCGGGACCCTCGATGAACGCGCCGACCTCGCGGCGAGATGCGGCGGCTCCGAACCGGACCCGGCGACCCATGATCACGACCTCGCCGGCCGTTGGGCGCACGAGACCGAGCACCATCCGGAGCGTCGTCGTCTTGCCTGCGCCGTTGAGTCCGAGCAGCCCGTAGACGTCGCCCGCGCGCACGGTCATGGAGAGATCCCGGACGACAACGAGCTTGCCGAAACGCTTCTCGAGCCCGTCAGTGGACAGCAGGACCTCGGTCATCGGTGTCCGGCAGGTTCGGGTATGGCGGGAATCCTGTCAACCGGTGCGCCTTGCCGCCGCCGCTCCCGGTCAAGCCCGGGGAGGCCCGCGTCGATAGATCTGATCGGAGCGGCGAAGAGTCGGCACGACGGAAGAGGGTGCGAGATCGGGAAGTAGTTCACCGCAAACCTCCCAGTCACCCCTCGAACCCGTCAGTCGGCGTGATCAGACATTGAGCGAGCCAAGGTTGTGCCAGACCACGTAAAACTTTCTAGTTTTCCCTCTTCTATTCCCTTTTCCTTCTTCTCGAGAAAGTTCCCCTTGGTTCTCTCATTTTCACGCGCGGCCGGGAGCGACGCATGACTGCGGTCACGGCTCCTCCGACGACCCGCGTGGGCCACGTCATCGCGACGCTACCGCTGGGCATCGAGCTCCGTGAGCTGGCGTGCCGTGCGCTCGACTTCGGGCGTCTGGGCGCGCACAAGATGACCATTCTCCTGGTTTCCGAGCATGACCTCGAGCTGACGGATCTGGATTCGGCCTGCCGCCGGCTCGCGACGCTGGTTCGCGAACGCACCGACGAAGGCTGTGCGGTCCGCCTCGTGGTCCGCCACGGACCGGTCGACCAGGCGCTGTCCGACCTGATGATCCGCGAGAGCACCGACCTCGTGCTGGTTCCGGACACGATCGAGCTCCTGGACCCCGACGCGGTTCCGTGCCCGGTGGTGCCGCTGGAGCCCTAGGAGATCAGAGGAGACAAGGAGACCCCAGGAACCCTGGAACAGAAGCAGATCTGATCCGGGTCTTGGGTTCCTGGGGTCTCCTTTTCTCCTCTCCTGGTCCTCGAGCTCCCGTGCGTCGCTCCTGAGACCGGCGACCCGATCCGTTAGGATCCCGCCATGGCATCGGGTGGTCCGTTCCAGTCTCTCTATCGCGCGCGCCTGGCTCGTGCGCGTCGGCGCAGGTTCGCCGAGAACCTCGCGTCCCTCCTCGCCGGACTCGGTTTCGCCGTCGTGGCCGTGGTCGCGACCCGGTGGGCCTGGGGAGAATCCGCGCTGTTCGGTTGGGCGGCCGGGGGTTGGGCCATCGCCGCCGCGGTCTCGGTGCTGGTCGCCTTCGTTCTGTCTCGACCCGGTGGTCGCGCCCGCCGGCTTGTCGCCGAGGCCCTCGAACGCGAACGCGGCGCCGGCGGTGCGCTGCTCGCGGCGTCGTGGATGGCGGAGGGCGGGGATGCCGGGCGGCTGGCGCCGCTCGTGCAGCGGGACGCCGACGCCGCCGCCGTGGCGGCCCGGGCCGCGCGTGACGACCGGGGCACCTCGCCGTTGCCCACGACTTGGCTGGTCGTC